>JACYMC010000087.1 GCA_015272195.1 Candidatus Sericytochromatia bacterium | reverse complement strand
TTTTACCCCTGCTGATCCCTGGATTGCGTACCGAACACTTGAGCCGAAACGTTGTATCCACAAGGATTTTTAAGTGTAAATCTTCATGAGGCAATGTATCTATGAGACGCATGGCAAGCCATTTGAGCCAGAGCTGAGGGCGTAAATATTTAGCACGTAAAAACCGCAAAAGCCTTTTATATTCAATGTTTGAAGCATGTTTATGGAGTGTTTTAAGGTTGGCGGTTTCAAAACAAATGATGTGCAAAAAAACCAGCCAGGACAGCGTGAGCAAATGCTTTGCCCGGAATTGATGACGCAAACCTTCCAGGCTTTTTCTGATTTCAGGGGGTATACAAGAGAATGGGTACATAGTAGCTTGGCTTCAGACCTTTTTGTATGGTTTTTATTTTGTCTGTAGTTATTCAAAATATACACCATTCTAAAAAGGTCTTCTTTCTTTGCTTTCAGCGATCATGTCAGGCAAAAGCTATGAACATTGAGTTTATACCTTCTGGCGTTTTTTAAACGATGAACATGCCAACCAGGTGCTGCAACAGCTCACCCGACAGGTGCACAGCATTCTGACAGAACGAAAGCTGCCTTTTGCAGAGCGTGCCTTGCGTTATCTGAAACGCACCCTTTACAGTGCCGGGCAGCGCGTGATTCAGTCCAACGAGCATCTGGCCCATAAACTGGTACAGATTGTGGCCGAAGAAAACCTGCAGGCCAGAAAGCACAATCTTGAGCTGATGCGGGCCATTCGCCAGCGCGCCCTGAAGCTGGTGGCCCGGATGCCTGAAACAGAGGTATCACTTGAACTGGAAATTCTCAGCCCGCCCCATTTACCCCTGGAACGCAAGCTCAAATTCAAGCCGGCAGAGCGGGCCTTTGCCATGCCTGCCCCCCAATTGATGCAGGAAAACATGCCCCTGGCCGAACTGCAAAAATTTTATCGGCCCTGGCAGGTCGATCGGGCCCTGCTGAGGCAGCAACTGCAGGCTTTGTTACTAAGCCAGCAACAAATTACCCTGCCAGAAGTGCTGCAGATTCACCCCCTGCATCAAGAAAAAGGTCTGACCGAATTGCTGGCCTGGCTGTCGCTGATGCAAAGTGAGCCCCATACGGTGGATGCCACACAAGAAGATTACTTTGTGTTTGGAGCTGCACAGGCGCGGGTGCTGTGCATTCCCCGCCTTATTTTTGTACGGAGAGGTCACTGAATGGAAGCACAGCCCAACTACCCAGCCATTGCCCCCTGGGCACCGGTGCTGGCCGCCCTGCGCACGCGCACCCTGACAAACGACATGCCCATCTGGGATGAGCTCCTGCGTTATCAGATGGATCTGATACAGCATCTGGGCCAGGAAGGCCTTGAGCTCCTGATCGACCGCCAGGAGGGCTTTGCCTGTCTCAAGCAGCTGGCCCTTGATGAAAGCGGGCGAACCATTGGCCTGATGCGACGCACGCCGATTCCTTATGATCTGAGCCTGGCCTGTATTCTGCTGCGTGAGTGGCTCGAGGAATTTGATATCAGCGCCAGTGAAAGCCGCCAGCTGTATATTTCTCAGCGCCAGCTGCAGGAACGCATTGAGCTGTTTTTTCCGGAGCAGCATAATCAGCTCAAGCTCTTGCGCGACCTGAATGCCCTGATTGACAAAGTCGAAAAACTCGGCTTTTTAAGCCCGGTCAAATCAGAGGGCAGCGATACCACCTATCAGGTGATGCGGGTGATCAAAGCCTGGATCACACCAGAGCAACTTGAAGCTTTTTATGAGCAACAGGAGGACTATGCAAAGTCTCTTGAGTCTGAATCCCGCTGAAGCGGGCTTTCGCTTTCATTACGCCGAAATCCTGAACTGGGGTACTTTTGACAAACAGATCTACCGCATTGGCCCTGAAGGCGAAAACAGCCTGATTACAGGTGCCAATGGTTCAGGCAAAACCACATATATTGATGCCCTGCTGACCCTGCTGGTCCCCGAAAAGCGCATGCGCTTTTACAACCAGTCTTCAGGGGCCAGCACACGCCATGAACGCACCGAAGAAAGCTATATGCTCGGAGAATACGGTCAGGCAGAACATGAGAGTGGCACAGAGGTGCAACGGCTGCGCGCACGCAAAGATGGCTTTTTTTCGGTGCTGCTGGCCAGTTTTTTTAATCAGGGCCTTCAGCAGTGGCTGACCCTCTTTCAGGTGCGCTGGTTTGGTGTCAACGCAGAGCTCAAGCGCGTCTTTGGCCTGTCGCAGCAGGCCCTGACCATTGTTGAGCACCTGGGCCAACTGGACAGCGAAGGCCAGTGGAAAAAAGCCTTGCGGCAGCAGCTGGGAGCACAGCATGCCGCAGACAAGGTTTTGCAATTTTTTGATCAGCCCGGTGAGTATGGCCGTATCTTGCGCAAGCAGCTGGGCATGCGCTCCGAAAAAGCACAGACCCTGTTCAGCCAGGCCATTGGTCTGAAAGTTCTCGGCAACCTCAATGCTTTTATCCGCACGCATATGCTCGAAGAAGCGCCCGCAGAAGCAGAGTTTCAGCAGTTGCGCAACAGCTACCATGAATTGCGCAGCGCCCATCGCACCCTGCAAAAGCTGCGTCTGCAGCTGAGTCTGCTGGAGCCCCTTGAACAGGCCCACAGCGTGTGGCTGCAGGACCAGCAGGCACGGGATCAGCTGGGGCATCAGCTGGACCGCTTGCCCCTGTACCGTGCCAGCCAAAGCCTGAGATACCTGGCCGATGAGCTGGCAGAAAACACGCAGGCCCAGCAAAAAAATGCCCGCGTCAGGGCCGACAATAGCGCAGCCCGCGAGAAAACAGACGAAGAAATCTTTGAGCTTCAAAGTGAGATTCGCAGCGACGAAAGCGGTCGCCGTCTCAAAGATCTCGAAAAACAAATCCGCCAGGCGCACAAAGAGCGCGAGACCTGTCAGAAAAACCACCGAAAATACCAGGAGCAGGCCAAAAAACTGAACCTGGATCCGGTGAGCGATCAGCACGACTTTGCGCGCAATCAGGCCAGGCTGCCAGCCCTGGCGGCTGAATTGAAGCAGCAGGCTGAAGCCGCAAAAACAACGCATCTTAAACTGCGAATTGAACAGGAAAAACAGCAGCAGCGCCTCAAAGAACAGGCTGAAACCCTGCACGATCTGCGCTTGCGCAAAAACAATATTCACGGCACCGAAGCCCGTATTCGTGCGGATCTGGCGGCCCATTTAAAGCTGGAAGAAGCCAGCTTACCCTTTATCGGGGAACTGCTGCGCGTCAAAGACAGCGAGCAGCGCTGGGAAATGGCCCTGGAAAAAGTGCTGCACCATTTTGCCCTGCACCTGCTGGTCCCGCAAAGCCACCTTCAGGCGGTGAATGAATGGGTCAACCGCACCCATCTCAACGGCCAGATTCGCTACTTCGAGGTGCCTGAGCATTCAAGCGCCCAGGCACTTCCCTTTGAAGCAGACACCCTGCCCGATAAACTCGAAATCCATCCTGAAAGCCCTTATCAAATCTGGCTCAGAGAGCACCTGCGTTCGCGCTTTGCCTATCTCTGCACAGACGATCCGGTCCTGTTTAAACGCACCGATTATGCGCTCACGTCCAGGGGCTTAGTGCGCGAGCGCAAAAAGCACCACAAAGACGACCGCGCCCACACCTTTGATCGCAAAAACTATGTGCTGGGCTGGGAAAACAAAGCCAAAATCCAGCATCTGGAACAACAGTGTGCCGAAACGGAACAGCGACTGCAGCACCTGCTGAAACAGGTACAGCAGGCTGAAGCCCAGGAGCAGCACTTGCTGCAACAGCAGCGGGCCTTAGAGCACCTGCAGGAAGAGGATTTGAGTCAGTTTGCAGCCCTGGACTGGCAAAGCGTGGCCCGAACTATCGCCCGGCTGGAGGCCGATAAACAGGCCCTGGAACAGGCCAGCGATCGCATACGGCAGCTGGAGGCACAGCTCAAACAAGCCCAGAGCATCAAGCGCCAGCTGAGCAGCGACTACGAGGAAGTGATCCAGGAAGAAACCCGCCTGAAGCAGTTGGCTGAGACACTGATACAACAGCAGGCTCAGTATCAGGCCGAAATAGCGTCTCATCACCCCGAGATTCTGGCTGAATGTCAGCAGATCTTTGAACAGACACTGGGGCTGGTCCCGGCGCCCCTGCGCCGGGAATTTGAGACCCAGATTCAGGCGCTGGAACGAAGACTGAGTGCAGACAAACAAGCCAAAGAGAACGCCTGCCACAGGGGCGAGGAGAGCTTGCGCGACGCCATGCTGGCCTTTAAAAATCCTGATCCTGAAGTCTCGGCACAGTTCAGCGACTGGCGCAGCGACACCCTGAGCCTGGGCAATGGCATCGCAGCGGTGGGGGATTACCTGCAGATTGCCGAGCGCATTCGCAGCAAGGAACTCAGCACGCAGGAACAGCGCTTTCGCCAGTACTTTAACCAGAGCATTCTGGAGCGCATGACGGCGTTTGAACAGTTTATGGAGCGCGAACGGGAGCAGATCAGCGACAATCTGGCGGCCCTGAACCGCGCCCTGCAGGCCATCGACTTTCGCCGCCAGCCCCGCACCTATATCCAGATCAAAGCAGAACCGGATCGAAAAAGCCGGGCCGCTGATTTTCGTGAACGCCTGCGCAGCTGGAAGCCCATGGCCGCAGAAAGTCATCAGCAGGAAGTGCTGGAGGCCAGTTTTGAAAAAATTCAGGCCCTGATTGATGAATTGGAGCAACGTCCGGAATGGCGCAAAGAAGTCATGGATGTGCGCAACTGGATGGGTTTTTCAGCCCAGGAGTTTTATGCGGCTGACGGCCAGCTGGCCCGCAGTTATGACAGCACCGGCAAACTGTCGGGCGGGGAAAAGGCCCAGCTGACTTATACCATTCTGGCCGCCGCACTCGCCTATCAGTTTAATATCAGTCAGGCAGGCGATGCGGTGCGCTCCTTTCGCTTTTTATGTGTTGATGAATCTTTCAGCAATCAGGACGACGAAAAAGCCGATTATCTGATGCAGCTTTGCCAGCAGCTGCATCTGCAATTGCTGGTGGTCACCCCCAATGACAAAACCCATGTCGTTGAACCGTACATCTCACGGGTGCATTTTGTGGTGCGCTACGAAGACCGCGGCTCCGTACTCTACGATCTGGCAATTAGCGAAGCCATAGCGCGTGGTGTGGGCAGCGTCCCATGATTGATCCTGAAGGCATCAAAGCCAAAGCACTGCGTCGTTATCCAGACTATCTGAAGGCCTGGGTGCAGAAGGAATACAGCTTCTTTCCGCTGGAAATACCGGCAGACAAAAAAGTGCCCGAGGACTTTGGTGTTTTTCAACAGGCTTTGCAGGCTTTGCTGCAGGCATCCAAAACCCACCAGGGTCTGGGCTATACGGTCGAACTGAAAAGCCTCCGCCATCAGCGTTACGGTCTGCAGCAAGTGCCCTGTCGCATTGTGTTTGAAAGCGAAGTCGACTTTCTGACCTGTGTGCAAAAAAGCTCTGAAGTGGCCCGGTTTAAACGCGATGCCCAGCTTCTGCTGCAGGCTTTTCCTGTTTTACATAACTGGATCTGTGAGTTCCCCCGTCAGGTGATTGCACACGCCGGAGACTGGCCGGAGATTATCGACATCCTGACTTATTACCGGGAGCATCCGCGCCCCGGTATTTATCTGCGTGAAGTGCCGCTGCCCATCAGCAGTAAGTTTATCGAAAAGCACACAGATATTCTCAACCGTCTGCTCCAGATACTTTGCCCTGATGCCCTGGATGAGGGCTACAAAGACTTTGTGCAGCGCTGGGGCTTTCGCAGCAAGCCCGGTCCTTTTTTTCGGCTGCGGCCTCTGGATCCAGACCTGCGCGCCCAGTGGCTGGGCCTGGAGGAGCTGAGTCTGTCGCTGCAGCAATTGCAGAGCTGGACCGCCTGGGGAAAGCGCTGCCTGATTGTTGAAAATGAAATCACCTATCTGAGTCTGCCGGCTCTGCCTGATACGGTGGCCATCTGGGGGCATGGCAATCAGGCCCGGTCCTTGTGTCAGCTGCCCCGGCTGCAGCATTGCAAGCTGTATTACTGGGGCGATCTCGATACCCAGGGCCTGCGCATTCTGGCCGGACTGCGTCAGGGCTTCGCAGACCTGCAAAGCCTCTGGATGGACAGCTGCACTTTGCAAAACTATCAGAAACTGATGCAGCCAGGGACACCCGATCGCTTACCACCGCCAGCAGAGGGCTTAAGTCAGTCTGAACTGGCTCTTTTTGAACAACTGCAAACACACAACTGGCGCCTGGAGCAGGAACATATTCCCCATCCCGATATTCTGAAGGTCTTTCAGCAGCTGAGCGTGTCTTTTGTTGCAGAAAAAAACCGTCCTGGCACTTAAAAATCCAGACCTGGCCGTGACTTATGCTGCTGCATGACCTGCAGGCCGAGGTGATCACGCGGCGCTACTGGCCGACGTAAACCGTCCGATACTTAAGGCGCTGGCTGTGTCAGGCCCTGCAAAAACGCCCTGATTTGCGGGGCAAAGTGGTTGGGGGCTTTAAAAATGGCGTAATGCGCCAGGGGATCCTCAAAGCTATACAATTGTGCGCCGGGAATCTGCGCTGCCGCACGGTGGGCGTTTTGCAGGTGAATCCACTGGTCATTGGCCACATGAATGATCAGGGTTTTGGCCCGAATGCGGCTGAGATACATGCTGGCATCAAAGTCAAACAGCGCGCGGTTGCGAAACAGCAGGTCATTGGCGTCATAATCTGCTGCACGGGACTGCAGCCCCTGGCCCAGCTCCGGCTGATCCCAGCTGAAAACCTGGCTCTTTTTGGCTTCCCAGCCCTGGGCATACTGCAGATCAAAACTGGTGCCCGTATGGCCCAGCAGACTCCAGCCAAAGGCCACCCCCTGGTTGGGATGCCCGGATTTGGGGCGATCGTAGTAGTAGCCCCGCGTGCTGCGCCAGACCGGGTCACTTTGAATGGCGGCAGACATTAACTGAAACAAATGGCGTACCAGCGGGTCGTGGCGTGTATCCGCTGTGGCGCCAATCGGCAGAATGGCCGCAACAAAGTCTGGCTGCAGCACGGGCCAGAGGTAAGACTGCATGCCGCCCATCGAAGGCCCCATGGCCAGCAGCACCCGGCCCACCCTGAGATGGTCGCGCAGCAGGCGGTAATTGGCCTGCACCATGTCGTACAGGCTGTACTGGGGGAAGTCCGGCCCGGTGCCCTGGCTGGGCTTGCTGCTGCCCCACAGACCGATGGCATCGACAAAAATCACGTAGTACTGGTCGGTGTCTATCACGCGGCCGGGGCCAATCAGCTCACCGCCGGCCAGGGTGTTGTCGGGCTGACCGGCGTACCAGTAGTGGTACAAGAACGCGGCGTCACCGGAGTAATACGCAGACACCACCACCGCGTTGATAATCTCACCGGCGGCGTTGCGTCGGGGGGTGCCCGTGGCGATATAGCCCAGCTGCAGGGGGGCGTGCCCGAGGGACTCGAGCGTGGTGCCGCCCTCACCGCCCTGGGCATAGCGTTCCGGCTGGCCGATGGCATAGCTGCCGCCCAGACGAAAATGCGGAATCCGGGCGTAGCGCTTGAGGTCAGCCAGCTCGGGGATGCCCGCCGCGCGGGTGACGGGCTGCGCTGCGTTAGTCGTTTGGGCTGTGGTTTGGGTCGTGGTGTGTGCAGGGTTTTGTGCAGCAGCTGGCCCCCAGATCAGCATCAGGTTGCTGAGGCTGATCCAGCCGGCACAGGCTGCCTTGCTCAACGTGTTCAACTCAGCGCACCGTCAGATAGCCGGTAACCTCAAAGGGGCTTTTGCAGGCCGGACCATCGAGCACCAGACGCACGGGGTAGCGGCCGGCGCGGGCATAGGTATGACGCACGGGCAGGCTGCTGAGCTTTTGTAACGGGCTGCCGTCGCCAAAATCGAGGCTAAAGCTGCTGACATTGCCCTGCAGGCTGTCGAGGGCAAAGGTGACCGATTCGCCTGCTTTGGCCTGATTGGGCAGGCGTGGCACGCCAAAGCACTGGGTGCGGGCCTGTACCGAGACCTGAATGCTGCCGCGGCAGTCGCCATCCGGGCAGTTGCTGGCGGGATCATCGAGATCCAGCACAAAGTTGACCGGCGTGATCAGATTGGCCTCGACCAGCACGCTCTGGGTCTGAGAAAACAGGGGCTGGCCCTCAGCGCCCAGAATATCCAGGCTCACACGGCTCTGGCCCACGGGCAGGTTGCGGAACAAAAACACCCAGCCGTTGGCAATATCCTGGCGCGAGAGTTCAGCACTGACGGGTTCACCCTCGGGCGGCTCCACGATCACGCGGGCCTGCTGAATATCGGCCAGGCCAAAGCCACTGTTGGCCTGCAGGGTGCCAAAAAGATCGGCGTCCACGTTCTGAAAGTCGGCCGCCGTCAGCCCCAGTCCCAGCTCAAAACGGGTGGCAATGGTGCCCACGGCCTCGCTGGGCTTGGGCCCTTTGCTGCCCGGGTTGAGGGCCGCCTCGGTACTGAGGTCGCTGCCGGGTACGGGTACGGGCGCGCTGCCCGGCTGGCAGGCACTCAGATAGGGCAGCATCAGCAGGCTGGCTATGATCAGATAAGGGGTAAAATGCAGCTTCATGACTGGCGCTCCCGAGCTTTTTCTTTGGCTTTGAGCAGGGCCATAAAAGGCTTGCTGCGCTGCTGGCGCAAAAAGGCCAGATCCTGATCGGCTGCAGCCTGCTCCAGAGTCTGGTTAGCTGGCGTGGGCAGGCCCAGGGCGTGCTCCAGTGCAACCAGCCCCTGGTCCAGATCGCTCTGGATTGCTTTTTTAGCGGCTTTGGCGGGCTTCAGACCCTGATGGGACTGGGCCCGCAGGCTATAAAAGCAGATCCGCGCATAGTGCGCCAGCCACTCGTTGGGATGGCAGGCCTGCAGTACGCTGAGCAGGTGGTGGGCTTCGTCAAAGCGTCCGGCCTTGGTGTGGGCATGGGCCAGAAAAACGCTGGCCTCGCGCACATGGGCCAGGCCCAGCACGGCCACATCCGGCGCGCAGAGGACGGCACTCAGCTCGTCAATCACTGCGCGCCAGCGCTCGGGCTGCTCGGCTTCGGGGCTGAGGTCGGCAATATTAAAGCAGATGCGGGCGTACTCGTCTTTTAAAAAGATATCGTCGGGGCTCAGAGCCAGCGCCTGCTGGTAAGCCGACTGGGCGGCGGTAAAACGCTCACGGCACTCGGCTTCGGCCTGCTGCACGGCTTCAGTCTGGGCCTCAGAAGACACCTGATACAGCGCGCTGGTATCAGCCACCTGCGAAGCAGCTGCGCTCTTTTGGGGGCTGGTTTGCCCCTCAGCTGCAGCCTGGTTGCGGCGCTGAAAGGCCTGCATGCCCCAGAGAAAGTAGACCACGCCCAGATTGGTGTAGAGATCGGCCTGTTCTTCTTCGCCTTCGCCGGCTTCTGCACCGTCTTCAAGCACAAGCTGGGCAGCCCTGCGCTGGGTGTACATTTCCAGCGCTTTGTGCTGGGCGGCTGCAGCCATGGCGTAGTTTTCGAGACTCAGCTGCAGCTGGGCCATCAGGGCCTGCAGTCGCCAGGCATCGCGAAAGCGCTTCATGCCGTCGAGAATCCGGTTTTCGGCCTCTTTGAGGGCCTGTTGCCGAATCAGGGTGCGGATCAGGCCACTGAAGCTATGAAAGTCATCGGGGTTCTGGCAGAGGGCGCGCTCGTAGATTTGCTGCGGGCTGAGCTGATCTTCGGGGGGCATGGGCTGAATGCCGGCCAGGCCGAGCAATTCTTCGGCTGCAGCGAGGTTGTCGCGGCCAAAAAAGACCTCTGCCAGGCGCAGCACCAGATCTTTGGAGGGGTGCCGGTCGCCGGCTTCGAGCAGCGAAATATATGAAGTGGTGACGTCGATTTTTTGGCCCAGGGCGGCCATGGTCAGACCGGCTTCTTTGCGCAAAAAACTGAGCCGCTGACTGAACAGGGTACGTTTAACAGGTTTAATTCTGTGTCTTGCCAAGGCTTTACTCTTTACTGCGTGATGGACGGAGTGGGCAAAGGGCCCCCACGGTTTCTGGTTCATTATATCAGGTCAACTCCGTAGACTTGCTGCTTTAGTTAAAAAAACAGTTGAAATGAAATTTGCGGCGATGTTATACTCAGGATATTATTATAACATTAATGTTGAAAATATGTTTATAGTAAAAACGGCTGCGCTGCGCAGTGTTGGAGGAGGGGTCAAGTGAAAGTCCTGTTTTGTCTGCTCAGGCGCCTGATGTTTGTGTGGTCCTGCCGCCATACGGCTGGTTTTCGCGGGGAGTATAAACGCTGGCTTTTTCTGTTGCGGCGCTGGCTGATGGCGGGCGGCAGCCCGGCGATTATGGCAAAAGATCTGCTGCAACGAACCGAAAAGGCCCTGGCCCACCCTGACGCTAACGTCCATTTGTTGTTTGCCCAGTATTTGCTGTGCGAAGTACATCGTCTGCTGTCTTTGATTCCGGGCTATGATTATAATAAGACACGCGCCGGCAATGCCGCTGTGTTTCCGGCCGGGCTGGACGCCGATTTTTTTCGCCAGGAACGCCTGCTGCACCAGGTTGTGGTCACCCGCATGCTGCACCAGGGCATTGACTACCTCTGTTATCAGAATCTGACGATCGATTCCAGGGGCAAACCCCTGCTGTTTATTAAGCCTTTTTATATCACCTTAAAGCCTGACACCTGGGTTTTGACCTCGCTGGATTATGAGGTTGAAGTTCGCGTTAAAGCCATGATTCCTGATATGCAGGATTTGCTCCAGGAGCAGGTGATTAGCGCCAAAGAATTACATCGGCTGTTTGGCGGCGCGTCCAGGCCAAAGGCTGCGGTCTGAGGCTATCCGGCAGATAGCAGTGTGCTCACCTCTGGCCAGCGGGCCTTGCGCTGCTCATACGCTGCCCACACATCCATTAAAACGAGCTTCGGATTCAGGGCCAGAGTGGTCTCCACTTCGTCAGAAAAAAGATAAGCGACGCGCTCTTCCCAGCCCTCCGGAACACCCAGTGTTTCAACCAGCAGTTTGAGCGCCGCCGTTGTGTGATGAGAACCTGTCTCAGAAAAGAGCTGCGCTTTTGTGCGATAATCATCTGTTATGGAAAAGAGGCACTCTTTATCTTCGAGTGAAGTGACATATTTCAGCACGAGCCGGAGAGCTTCAGGGTTCTTCTCATAATTTTCAATACTTGAAAAAAGACTGCGTGAGATGATCTGCATAAACACTTCGGGGCTTTCTGCTTTCTGTAGATAAGCCAGCGTGCTCGCCATGGTATCAGTGTCTGCCGCCTTTTGGGCTGCATACAATAGCTCGCTGCTGATGGGGGCGCCGTGTGCTTTCAGCCATGACATCACGGCTTCAGCCCCCAGTTTACAAGCCTGCAGCAGTGCAAACTCCGATACAGGGCAGCCTCTGGCGATCAGCTCTTTGAGAAAAGCGGGTTCAAGGATTCTGGGGGCAATGCCGTACTGCTGCTGCAGGATCCTGAAAACAGAGCGCATACCAGAGGGTGAAATCGTTCATCGGTGCCTGCGGATCTGATAAGATCTCCACGAACTCTTTTTTCTGCATAACAGTGCAGAGTTAAAAAACCATCCTGACACGGGCCAGTGCTGCTGCAGCAGAAATTTGAAAACATCGGTATGCGATGCAGGCATGTGCGTAATCTGTAGTTTCGGAATTTCAAGAGGCACATAAGCCAGCCACCATCTCATAGGAGATATTTTTTCGCAGGTAACCCGCTGTGA
>JACYMC010000004.1 GCA_015272195.1 Candidatus Sericytochromatia bacterium | reverse complement strand
TGGTCTTGCGTAAAGTTTGCTATGGAACGCAGTCGGAGCAAGGCAGTCGGCTGATAGAGCGTCTGTTCAGCGTAGTTCACTCATGCCGCCAGCAAAACCGCTCTGCCCTCGCGTTTCTGAAGCAGAGTATTGAGGCGCATCTTGGCGTGGGCACTATGCCTTCGCTGGTTTCTGAAGGGCTGCGCTAAATCACCCACCTGAAGGGATACAAAAAAACTTCAGCCGATCCCCTCAAGTCTACTCAGGGAGTGCGAAGAACGGTTCATTCTGAATCACTGGGGAGTGCGGCCGGCCCAGCTTTACCCGCTACAGCATTGATACCGACGGCAACTTCAGCTGGACGAAAGAAGAATGGCCCACCCTGCTGGAAGGCAACCCGCCCGTGCAGAGCCGCCAGCTCAGTGCCAGCGAGCAGACCGATCTGATTGACCTGCTCAACAGCCAGCAGCTGCTGGCGGCAGCGGCAGCCTCAGAACCCGTGCCTGAAGATGCGCCCCAGACCAAAGAATGCCGGACCGTCACCGTTTACGAACTGCAGACCAACGATCGAAGCCAGACCTTTGAAGGCGAAGGTACACGCAAGTTTCGTCACAGCGAAGCTCTGCTGCAGCAGCTAGAGGCCCTGCAGAGCCAGCTGCGGGCACTGAGCAACACGCCATAAGCCATGTCCGAAGTGCTGCTGAGCCTGCTGTTGCTGCTCTTCTTTTTATTCCCACTTGACTGACCGGTATCCGCCGGGAGCCTCTGCTCCCGGTTTTTTTTTTGCCTGTCCGCACGTGCCAAACCTCGCTTTGCACAGACAAGTTTTTGACACGGCCTGCCGATACAAACAAAGGCGCATCTTAAATCAACGGCGAGGTAATCATGGCCATTAACCCCAACCAGCCTGTACGGCCTACAGGTTTTGACAGAAACTCTCTTGCGGACCTGAACAAGGTCACCCGAACAGCCTTTGAAGCCCTCACCGATCTGGTTCATGATGCAGATGGCGACCAGACCGGTCTGGATGATGTCAAAAAAGCACTGGATCAGTTATCCCTCCAGGAAAAAGTCGCTTTTGGTGTGGGCACGCTGTTGTCAGGCGGTGCACTGCCCTTTGCGAGTCTTTTGCCCGCCATCGAAAAGGCCCCTGCAGAACTGGCCGAGGTGTTCAGCTCAGAAAAAGAAACACCCGCATCCGTTCAGCCTGCAAAGCCTGTCAAACCGGCTCCCAAATCAGAAGATTAAACAAACTATCACCCGACGGGAACCTGTCTGGGCGCTGCGCCGTCCTGTAGGCATCACAAGCAAACTGCCCACACCTTTGATGCTCTACAGAGAGAGGTACAGACCATGCACATCCTGAAGCAGTTGATTTCCCGGATCAGACCCCGGCAAAAATGCAGACAGCAAGGGCTCAATCTGAGCCTGGCGCTTGCCATCGGCCTCAGCTGCTGGCTGCCGATCCTGCCCGTTCAGGCCGACTCGCCCGCCACCTCCACACCTTTTTATCAGGCCTATCTGGAGCTGGCGCCGATTCAGCAGGCTGCCGAAACCCAGCTGCTCAGCCCCGATCTGCTGACCTGGCTGCTGGATGAGGGCCGCCCGCTGGACCAGCAGCTGGCCCTGGTCAACGCTCTGGGCTGGCGCTTTGAAAGCCAGCAAAACCACACCCTTTATGCCGCAGCCCTGCAGCAAAAATACCGGCGTCCACCAGCCGATGGCGGCCATCTGCGCCCGCAGGAACAGTTGCTGCTGGGCTATCTGATGCTGATGGACGATTATTTTACCCCGCGTGCCGCCTTGCCCCTGATCCGCCGGGGAGCCCGCCGGCTGTGGCAGTCACAGGCTGCCCAGCTGGTGCTGGCCATTGCCGAAGCCCAGGACTATATCGATAAAGGCGAGGTCTGGTGTCAGGTCTGGGTCCTGACGGAGCGGGGGCTGAATCCGCGCTTAAACGCAGACCTGCGCGAAGCTGCCCGGCGCGAAATCACCGATTATCTGCAGCTGTACCGACCTTACTGCCCCTGACAGCAGCCTGATGGCAGACTTGACAGCACAGGTATAATAAAATAAAAACGCAGTTGCAGGAGTGTGCCTATGTCTTTGGGAATCAATCCATCACGGGCAGCAGTGCTTGTCAGTCACCAGCCGACCCAGTATAACGACAGTTTTGACGCGGCCGTGGCCGCGGGCGTCACACCCGTCAGCGTCGCGGGCGGCCAGCAGCTCGAAGAAGTGGCCATGCTAGCCAAAGGCTGGCGTGAAGCCGTTGCTGCGGCTGATCAGGGCATGCGCAGTCTGCAGGTCAAATGAGCGCGATTTTGCGCGAAGAATCTCCTGATCCCTGGTACACCCGCTTCTGGACCGCCGCCAGAGAGCAGGAAATCCTGGATTACATTGTGACGCCCAGCATTGCGCGCTTTGTCGAAGCCGGCTATAAAACGGCGATTGTACTTGAAAAAGACGGGAAGCATTATTTGGTTCACTGCCTGGCGGTCAAAACCCAGGACAACACGCCCCCCCAAAGCCGTCAGCCAGAACGCCAGCGCCGCCGTAAGCGACAGTATTCACACCAAATCTCTGCAGGAAGCCGCTATTGAGCCCAACCAGGTTTCTTTTTTTTAATCCCCGCCGCCCTCACCGTTCCGTCGGCCTGTGCCTGCTTGTGGTGCTGGGGCTTTGCTTTTTTGCCCCGACAGCCCATGCGGTGGTTCCCGAGCACAGCCGCCAGCTGGTGCGTATTCTGACGCCTGACTGGCCTGCTGTCAGCGGCCAGCTGCAGCGTTTCAGCCGCCCGGATGCCTGGAGCAACTGGGAACCGGTGGGCGCACCGGTTGAGATTGTGGTGGGCCGCAAGGGCCTGGGCTGGGGCCGGGGCCTGGTGCCGGCAGCTGAGACCAACGGTGATTTCCGGCGTGAAGGTGATGCGCGCGCCCCGGCAGGGGTCTTTCGTCTGGGCCCTGCTTTTGGCCTGGCGACCCGGACCCAGGCACAGCAGTGGCTGCAGCTCAATATGCCTTACACCCATCTGCACCCTGAAATGCGCTGCATTGGCGACCGGCATTCACGCTATTACAATGAACTGGTGGACTTGCGTCAGGTTGCGCCCGACTGGCAGAATCCGCGCGCCAATGAAAACATGTACCTGGACGCCATCCGGGATGAAGGCGCCTACCGCTGGGGCGTGTTTGTACAGCACAATCATCCGGATAACCCCCCCGGCCTGCAGCGTGATACCGTCTCAGGATCCTGCATCTTTCTGCATATCTGGAAAGGACCGGGCATTGGCACTTCTGGTTGCAGCGCCATGGCCAAAACAGACATTGTTGATCTGCTCAACTGGCTGGATGCCAGCCAGCATCCGGTGCTGGTACAGCTGCCACAGCCCGTGTATCTTGAAAAACAAACCCTCTGGCGTCTTCCGTTACTCAACAAAACCCCGTAAACTAAAGCATGGCAAGGCGCAGGCACATAACGTGAGGAGAATCACGCTAGCAATGCAGTCCGGCGCACAATAAAGCCTGCCGGTTTAGGGAATAGTTAAAATACTGGCCCCGCCGTGGGCGCTCTGAAAATGGATAAAGGATCAAGCATATGAAAACACTCTGGGGTTTAACACTGGCTGCCATGGTGAGCAGCAGCTGTACACTGCAATCCCTTTCACAGACTGGCAGTGGTTCAGGCACGCTGCGCATGCAGGTCAGCTGGCCTCAGACCAGCCAGTTTCAGCTTCTGGCCATACCGCCAAAGACAAGCACACTGGAACTGACAATCAGCGGCAGCGGTTTGGGCGAGACGCTGACAAGACGCTTTGGCCGGGAGACCAACCGCCTGAAGATAAACCTGCCCGTTGGGCCAAAATCTCTGACACTGTCTGCATTTGACGAGCAGAACACACTACTGGCAAACGCCAGCGCCAGCGTGCGCATTTTACCCCAGCGACAGGTTCAGGCCGTGCTGGAACTGGAGTCAGTACCCGCCGTGTTCCCCAGCCCCGATAATAGCTCCGGGGGTGGCAGCACGCCCAATACGCCACAGACACCTGAACGCTCTCCTGCCCCTGAACCCTCCGGTGGTGAAAGTGGTGGAGAAGCCCCAGGACAAACAGGGGGTGAGCCCAATCCTGACACGGCCAGTCCAACACCAGCCCCCAGCGCAACACCTTTTACATCCGGTGGCAGCGGCGGTGGCGGCGGTGGCGGCGGCGGTGGCAGCGGCGGTGGCGGCGGTGGCGGCGGCGGTGGCAGCACCGTAACGCCCGAAATTAACAGCCTCAGCGCCAGCCCTCAAACACTGTCTGGACTGGGTGCTGCAACATATTTAAAGCTTGAAGCCACGCCCACCAGCTTAAGCAGCTCAGCCTTCAGCTGGAACTGTAACGAAGTCACCGCCGCTAACGACGAAATCCTCGGCGACTGCGGTGACGCCAGCTTCAGCAACAGCGCCAGCGGTGCAGCCGTCTACTGGCAGGCTCCCAGCAGCGAGAGCGTTACGCCCGTCAGGGGTGAAGTCCGCTATTACCGCCTGACAGCGACCGTCACAGCCGGCAGTCGCAGCGCCAGCGAAGATATTGTGATCACCGTCCCCGTTGGCCTTGGCCAAACATTCCCCTTTGGAGGGCTTAACGAATGAAACGCAAACTTTTAGCTCTTAGCCTGGGATTCAGCATGCTCGGATGTCAGCAGACTGTGCCGGTAAACACAGCCCCCGCCCCTGCGACAAACACGGCAGCCCGCTCTGTCGCCAGTGAGCCAGCCCCCCTGACAGGGCAAATGCAGGCCCACAAAAACCCCGACGGCAGCTATCGTCTGCAGCTGCAGGTCAGTCTGGCCAATGACTTTCGCACCCAGGCCCTCAATTGCAATACCGATGACACGGTGGGTCCTGAAAGCGAAATCAAAAAACTCAAAATCACTCTCTATGGGCCGGGGGTAAGCCCCATGAGCCCACCGTCACCGTATGCTGATGGCGATGGCAATGTTGAGGCCATGGCCTGCGGGATTCCCAGTACCGTCAGTTTTAGTGACGTGCCTGAAGGCAGTCGGCGCCTGATTCGCATTGAAGGACTCCGAGAGGATAACAGCAAGGTACCGGGGGCTGAAATACAAAGTGCTTTTAGCCTCGCTAATGAAGGATCTCCAAGTGTGACTGTAGACTTTCGCAGCACCCCGGCAGCCAAAGCTCTCGAAAATCTACTGGTAAATAACACCATCCCCGCACAGCGCGGCGTTCATCTGGCAGGCAAGGCCGATTTGGCTAAACTGCAGGATTTTATAGATGTATTGATCGACTGGGACGGCAGCGCATTTGCCCTGCATCCCAGCTTTGTAAACGCTGAAGCCATCAGTGAATGGCTGATTTCACAGCCAGAAGACCTGAGTGCGGACGAATTGAATGCCGCGCTGCAGGCCTTAATTGATGACCCATCAAGTCACAATGCTTATCTGCTGAACACAGGCAGCATCAGCGGCACGATTATCGGGGCCAGAACCGGCCAGGATATTTTGGTGCGCTACAATGATCCGGGCAGCCCGGTACAAAACATTATCAGCTCATCAATCACCAGCAGTGAGGTCAGCTTTAACATTTCGCCCACCGTGGCCAGCGGCAGCTATCTGCTGGAAGCCATGCAGGGGGCCGAACCCTATCGGCGCGGCTACTCGTCCAGCGCATCACCTGGTCCAGGGCATCTGCTGTATATGGCGGAACCCCTCAGCAATAACTGGAGCATCACGGGCCAGCCCACCGGCGGTAAAATCACGGCCCTGGTGCGCTATGACGCTAATAAACTCTATGCGGGCCTCGAAAACGGCGGTGTCTACAAATACGAAGACAGCAACTGGAGCCGCATTCCCGGCCTGCTGCACGGCGAACAGGTCAAAGCCCTGGCGGTCGACCCTGGTAGCAATAAAGTCTATGCGGCCACCAATACGGGCATTTATGTCTCTATCAGTGACGGAGACTGGATGCAGGTCTATAACAGCAGCACCCACAGCGGCATTGTGATCAACGATCTGCTGGTAGACCCCCAGGACACCGCAGACGTTTATGCTGCGACCAGCCTTGGCTTACTGCGCTCAGACAATGGTGGGGATTTTGTTCTTCTGAATACCGCTCCTGTGGATGGTGCGAATTTGCTGCGGATTGTCAAATACGTCCCACTCCCACCCGTCCCATCTAGCGATGCTCGCTTTTTTGCGATGGGCGCGCCAGGAAATAACCGCATTTACCGTTCTGTAGATGGTCTAAGCTGGGAAATATTTTATGCAGAAGGCAGCCATGAACTGATCGATATCGCAGCGGATGCCAGCACTGTACTGGCCATCGCCTCCAGCGAGAGTGGCACCCCGTTTATTCGCTACACCAATAATTTATTGGCAGGTGCACCCATCAGCTCGCTGATAGATTATGGTGCAGCAGACTTTGCTACTTCTTTTCCTGGAGCAGCCCCCACCAGGCTGCATTTCGACACTGGCATCCTCTATGTGGCCACCAAAAATCAGGTGGTCAAATATGCTCCGGGGCCATCCAACAGCTGGGTCAATGCCGATACAGGAACGCCGCCTATCAACCAGCCGCACGTCACATCACTGGCTGGCGGTCTGCCAGATCTGCTGGCTGGCACCATGGGCGGTGGTGTGTCTCAGATGAGTAGCAGTACCACGACGCCCATCAACACCGGTCTCTCGGGTCAGTATATCACCGCGCTGGCCCGCCATCCTGCGCATGAAAACGTATTGGCCGCCGCCACGCGCGGCGGCGGGATTTTCATCAGCACTGACAACGGTGACAACTGGGAAGTGCGTCACGAAGGGTTATATAACGATCCCCGTGAACGGGACGTGACGAGTCTGGCCTTTGACGCCAACGGACATCTTTATGCGGGTACGGCTGGCGCAGGCGTACATGTATTGAACAATCCAAAAGACTGCAACAGTGCTTCAGGCTCACAATGGCACAACATGAATCTGACGCTTTCTGCAGCCAAAATCCAATCTCTGGCTGCAGTAGATGGCCGTATTTTTGCCGGCGTGGCCGAAGAAGGTCCCCTGGTAGACAAAGGCCTTTACAGCAACATGCAGGCAGATTTTGGCTCAGTTCCCATTTGCACCGATCCACTGATGCCCCCCGGTGGCTGGAGCAATGCGATCAGCAATCAAAACATCTACAGCCTGGCCGTCAAACCCGGCGGCAATGCAGGTGGCTGGACCCTGCTGGCTGGCAGCAGCGGTGGGCAGATTTACCGCAGCACCGACAGCGGCAGCAGCTGGAGTGCGGCGATCTCGACCGGCTTAAGCCAGCCCGTACTGGCAATCGGCGTCAGTCCAGATATTCCAGAGTACATCTACGCCATCGCTCACCAGCCCCAGGGCGTGGTGGCCAGCACCAATAGTGGTGTGAGCTGGTCCGATGTGGGGCAGGATCTGCCCACCGATACAGAGGCCCGCCCCAAGAGTCTGACGGTTTTTCGCCGCAACGCCAACCGGGTCATGATCGGCATGGAGAACGGCCAGATTTACTACAGCGAAAGCGCCCGCATTGCCAATAGCCCCTGGAATGACTTGCCGCCAGAAGATGTCAGACAGCCCATCACAGCCCTGCTGGCATCTGATGACGGGGCTTCTGGCTATGTTTTTGCCGGTACCCTGGGCCGCAGTGTGCTGCGAATGAGCCTGGGCTTTTAAGCCCTAAATGACCCGGCGGTAGTCCTGCGGCTGCAGGCGCCAGACGGGCACGCCGCAATAGCGCGGCCCTTCGGGGCAATAAGGCTTGCGGCTGCCCATCTGACGCAGACCACAGGGCGGCCGCAGGTACCGGGCAATCTGGGGATGCACCGTCTCAATCTGCTCCAACTCGTCAAGGCTGGCCTGCCAGATTTCTTCCTGGGCGTTGTAACACAGCCGGGCCTTGAGCTTGTGGTGCAGGCTGAGCAGGTCACCCGACTCGCTGAAGCGCACAGGCACGGCGTTGGGCAATAAATAACTCACGGCCTCCAGACTGGCACCGCCCGCCCGCAGCTGGTTAATGCGCTGCCAGGTACGCGCCATACAATCGGTATAGAGCGCCAGGCAGGCTTCGTCCTGCTGCAGCAGGCGCGGCACGATGTAGTCGGGCTGCTCGCTGAGATGCAGTCCCAGCACCGGACGTGAACCGGGCACCATGCGGTGGCGCTGGTCCTGGGAGTCGGCACTGTGGCTCAGCTTTTTACGAAAGGTATAGTGCGGGTGATGCAGCACCCGCGTCAGCTTGGAGAGCGTGTTGTTGTTGAGGGTGGTCGAGAGCACGGCGTTGCGGGCCGGGTCCAGCACCAGGGCCAGGGCATCGGCTTCGCTGAGCTGCTCAGGTGCCACACCCAGCACCTCGCGCACGGCCTCGGCCAGTACGGGCTCAGCCTGGGCCTTCCAGTCAATTAAACGCGAGACCTTGCCGTCGAGGCTGGCATCAAAGCGACGAATAAAGGCCGCACTGTCACCTGGTGGATCCTGCCAAAAAGGGGCTTCGGGCATGTCAGCAAAAGGCAGGGGTGACTCGATCACTTTTTCGAGCAGGGGATCATACTGCCGGGCCGCCTCCAGCATGGCCGAGACCACCCGGCGGGTTTCAGCCGGCACATCGGCCTGCTCGGCCATATGGTGATAGCGCAACAGGGTCAGCAGTGAGACGGTGTGATAGAGATTGGCAAAGGTCCCCACAGGCAGCACATAGCGGGCCACTTCCTGGGCCTTTTTTTGCACTTCTTTATCATACTTTTCGGCCTGTTTGCGCCGGGCCGGAAAAATCGTGTAATACTGCTCAGCTGCCACCGCAAACAATTTTTCGCTCAAGTGCTCATAGACCGACGTCTGATCGGCCACGCCCTCACGGTAAATGGCCTGCAGGCGGTCGTTGCCAAAGTCGGGCTCAATCACCGTACCGGGTTTGACGTGCACATAGCGCTGGCTCTGTTGCTCTGAGTTGTAAAAGGGATGGGCGTGCAGAAAAGACCATAAAAAGTGGCGGCTGACGTGGGTCAGGGTGAACTGCAGGTGGGCATGCTGCAATGTGGTATGATGGCCCGCCTCATAAGTGCTGCCCGCAATACGGTCGCGCAGGGCCTGGCGCCGCTGCTGCACGTCTTCGCTTTCACCCCGGCCACTGACTTCGGGCACATCAATCACCCGGCTGGAATAACAGGTGCGGGCCGTGGCCACGGCATTGTTATAGGGTTCAGAAAAAACGTTGACCAGTTTAACTTCTGGTACAGGCGACAAAAATGACAGCATAGCGACTCCTTAACTGGAGAAGGTATTATATCACGGGCTTTTTTTCGGCTGGGGGGATTGCAAAATGCAGGGCTTTTGGCGTATGAATAAAACAACACGCTGGAGATTGTGGTGAATTCATGACAGATACAATAGAACCTTTTGCCCCACGCCCGTTAGAAATTCTGGCCCTGTCCGTGATGGCCGGTCTGGCAGGCAAGGCCCCGCCTCACAAGCCCACTCCTGAGCAACAGCGCCACGCCCAGGCCCTGGTCAACGCGTTTAAAAATGGCAACAAAGCCAAAGCCTACCAGCTCTCCGCCCCCTTTTTTCAGGCCCTGGTCAAGCCCGAGCAGGTGCATACGGCCCTGGGGCAGATCCGGCAACAGGTGCGTGACCCCCACCCGGATTTTCAGATTGTCTGCGACAGTCTCAGCGAAAGCTACAGCCAGTATGTGCCCGAAGTGATCAGCTTCAGTGAAAGTGAAGCCCTGAAACTGCTGGTGCTGGCCCTAACCCACAGCGACAAAAATGCGGTGTTTTACCAGCGCCTGGATGAAGTCACCGGGCGGCAGCGCCCAACGAGCTTTCCGCTGAGTGAAACCCTGCTGCAGCACTTTCTGGCTCCTTTTTCAGACGAGGCACGGCAGCAGGCCATGCGCTGCGTGGTGATCCAGAAAGGGTTTTTGCTGGGCAATCCGGCGGCTTTGATGGTTCAGCGCTACCGCGAGCGCAAAGCCGCCCACGCTGCCGCCCAGGCAGCGGCCGGGAAGGCCGCCACAGCCCCGACAGCGCACGCCACAAAAAAAGCAGCCCCCACGCCCCCGGCCTGGGGCAGCAGCCGCAGCGATAAGGTACCGCAGAAGATTCGCTATGTTTGCGATGAACTGCGCCAGCTGCTGGAAGCGCCCGCAGAACCGGCTGAAAAAACCGCACTGCAGCAAAGCCTGCAGCCAAAGCATCTGCTGCCTTTACTGCAAAACCATAAAAAATCAGATTTTGAACAACGTCTGAGTCAGCGCTTTGGCCAGCATCTGAGCCCGGCCCAGGCCAGCAAACTGTCCTCGCGCATGGCCTCTAAGCTGAAACGCCTGCTGAGTGAAATGGACGCCTGGGACGAAAGCTACTGGTCCCAGTTTCAGAGCCTGATGCAGGAGCTGGGGCTGTGGGAAGGCCAGGAGTGGCTCGACAAATGGCGCGCTTATCGCAGTGGCAAGATAGAGCTGGACGCCGCAGGCAAGCCCGAAGCATCCGCCAGCCCGGCAGTCGATCCACTCGAAGACATGCTGCGCCAGGCCAAACGCATGCAAGATAAACAACGCGGCAAAGCCATGCTGAGCGTCCCGGCGGATATCTCACGCTGGCAGCTGCCTGCAGAAGTGAGTCTGTCGGCTGAAGAAACGCGGCTGATGCGGGCCCTGGCCCTGCCCTCCAACCTGGAGGATCTGCTAACGCTCTCCTTGAGCGATGCGGACTGGGAAGCGATACCGGATTCTGTCATCGAAACCCTGTTTGATGCCTTTGAATGGCTGACTTCAGCCGGGTTTGATGCGCTCAAAACCCAGTTTTTAGGCCTGTTTGCTGAACACGAAGCCGAGGCCGCCCGCCATCTGATACTGCAGGTGGAGCGCGTGATCAATCAAGTGCTGGGCATGTTCCGTCAGAACCGGCGGCTGGGCTTTCGCGAGGCCGCCGACGAGCTGCTGGCACGCCAGGCTGAAGAGCAGGAACGTCAGCGGCTCAGCAGCAAGGACTTTCAGAACTCAGCGGCAGCCCGCTACCAGCGCTATCAGAACTAAAACTGCCGGTGCCAGGCCAGCAGGGGAACGGCATTCAGCCGGGCCGCCTGGCGTTCATCAGACAGACGGGACTGGTTCGCCCGCAAAGCTGCCGCATTGCGGTCATTGGCCAGACCAGGTGCATGAAAAGCACTAACCCGCATTTCTCACAAGGGTGCGCTCACATAGGGCGTAGGGTATATTTCGGGAGTTTTTACTGAACTCGGTAGCCTCTGAACAGGCCGTTTCACGCTTGATTCATTGTCTTTGTTCGTTCGCTGGGTGAAAGACGACAGGCCAAAGATAACCTGGTTTCAGGCGATTGAGATCTTGGTGAAGGGGCTCAGGCTCACGGTATTCGCAATCGCTTCAGAACCTGTCCCCACAGAGAACGAAAGGGGCACGCGCTCGCCAATTGACAGATCAGGTGCCCACCGACATGCAGGACGCGCGCCGCTACCTTCAACAGCTTGAGCCGAATTGTTCCGGCCTGGGCTTTGGCAAGCTCTGTGCCCGTCAATCCGAGCCGGCGAATCGCTTGCATCAGAACATACGCCAGCCCTGAAAACCAGAGCCGAAGCTGGTTGGCCCGAAACAGATGCGCTGACGTTCGTCCCGCAGCGAGGTCGTGTTTCTGCTCTTTGATCCGGTTTTCCATGTCCCCGCGGGCACAGTAGACCTGCTCGTAAAGATCTCTGGGTGTTGTCTGCTCCAGTGTCAAAGAGGTTACTACAA
>JACYMC010000022.1 GCA_015272195.1 Candidatus Sericytochromatia bacterium | reverse complement strand
GAATATGGCCATTTTTGACAGTATTGGCCGATTGGCAACTTGGACAAAGGAACATAGGACACCTCTTGATTTTCCCAATTATAACCCATCATGACTTCCAAGGCACTACCAACTTGACAACAGAGCACACAAAATTCAATAATCAGGAAGAATCCAGAGCACAAAAGAGGCCGCCCAATGACACAAGATTCTGTAGCGCAAAAGGTCAGAGCCACAGTGGCAGCACAGCCGCCAGGGGCGCTTTTGACCTGGCAGGATTTTGACGTGGCTCCTGACCAGGTCGGTGCATTGACCCAGGCTTTGAGCCGGCTGTACCGTCAGGGAGGGTTACGGCGGCTGACCAAAGGGCTGTATTATAAGCCTGCTCAAGGATTGCTCGGAGAAGTCATACCCGCTTATGACGAAGTATTGGCCCGGCTATTGCGGCTTTATCGCCGAAACATCAGCTATATCACCGGTGTGAATGTCTACAATAAAATGGGGCTGACCACTCAGATTTCACGCGAATTTGTGATTGCGACCGACCGGCCCCGTCAGCCTTTACAACTGCAAGGCCTCAGTGTTCGCTTTACCGAAGCCTATTTTAAAGACCCAGTTGAAGACGTCAGCCTGGTTCAGATTTTAGATGCCCTGGCTGATATCAGACGGATTCCAGCAACATCCCCCAGTCAGGCTGCGCAGGTTTTGCAGGGGCAGCTGCGCCGTTTAACGTTCAACCAGCGACGTGAGCTGGTCAAATGCGCCCGGACCTACCCACCCCAGACCAGAGCACTGACAGGGTTTTTGCTGGCGCGGCTGGGAGCGTCTGATCTTGCACAGGAACTCAGAAGCAGTTTAAACCCCTTCAGCCGCTATCGCATTGGCCTCGATGACAGCAGCTTTCCCGATAAACGGGCCTGGTATATCCAGTGAAGCTGCATACAGATACAGCGGCTTTTAAAGAACTATTGATGGCTACAGCTGTTGCAACAGGGATTATGGCCCCTTTTGTCGAAAAGGATTACTGGCTGACAAGTGTGTTATACGCTTTGTCGCGCTCTGCCTATCGCGAAATCATTGTATTCAAAGGGGGAACTTCTCTGGCCAAAGCCTATGGCTTTATTTCGCGCTTTTCGGAAGATGTGGATCTGGCCCTGATTGCAGATAATCTGAGTGGCAATCAGGTCAAAAGCCGTATTGACAGAATTTCAAAAACCATTACGCATCATCTCGAAGAAGTTTACCTGAAGGATGTCACCAGCAAAGGCTCGCGATTTCGACGCACAGGGCATCGCTTTGCCGCTCTGAGCGACGCTCTGATTCTGCCCACACAGGCCAGAGAAGAATTGATTATCGAAATAAATGCCTTTGCCAACCCCTATCCTTTTGAAAACCTTCCGATTCATTCCTTGATAGGTGGCTTTCTGAGCCAGCAGGGACGCACAGATATTCTTCAGGCTTATGATCTGGCGCCTTTTACATTGCAGGTTTTACACCCGACACGCACCCTGGCTGAAAAAATTCTGGCCCTGGCCCGTGCGGCTTACCATCCCCAGCCTGTATTACAACTGGGTTTTAAAATTCGCCATATCTATGATATTTTCTGTCTGATGCAACAAGCAGAATTGCAAGACTTTGTGGCCAGCTCTGCATTTTTTGATACCCTGCGCGCTGTGCAGGCTGATGATGCACAAAATACTGAATTTCAGGGCGCCTGGGCCAGTCAGCCCCTTTCGGAAAGCTGGATTTATCGGGACGATGCCTCGCTCTGGGAGGCCTTAGCCCCTGTATACAGCGGGGCGTTTGCGACACTGACTTATGGTGATTTACCGCCGCTGGATCAGGTGCGCCAGATTTTTACGGTGCTGGCGGAACGTCTGCGTGCTTATGATATCAGCCTGCCGATGACTTAATGCAAAGACTATGCGCAGTCGGCAAGGTCACGCATCCATTGCTACAGCATAGCCCAGAGCGCCCCTTATAACCTGATACCCCGTCCCGAAACCAGCGGGCTATACTGCCCCCAGCGGCCGTGACCCTGCCCCCGCCCTGTGCTATACTGCCGTAATCTTTTTCATCTTTGGGTAGACATAAGACATGTCAACTGAGCCTCTTGCTGCGCATGCCCCGCCCGTGATTCACTACCGTGAGCGCATGCGCGTGGCTGAGCAGCAGCTGCGCGATGGGCACTACCAGTATGTGGTGCGCGAGTGCGGCGCCCTGCTCGAAGTGGCCCTGCGCAGCTGTTACCAGCGCCTGCTGGATCTCACCAGCCCCGCCAAAATGGCGCGGGTGCGCGAAGTGGAGCGCGGCCTCTGCAGCGGCAGCCAGAGCTATGCCGATCTGGGCCTGGGCAAGCTGGTGCGCCTGATTCACGACGCGCGGGTCTTTGAGCGCCTCGAAGCCCGGGAGGGCCGCAGCTATGCTGACGTGCGCAGCTTTAACTTCAACCACATTGTGCAGGTCGACGCCCGCAATGCCGCCACCCACCGGGCGGCCATTCCCGATGAAATCACCGCCCGCCTGGCCCACGCCAATCTGATGGCCTTTTTAAAGGCGGTTTACCTGCTGGAGCTGCCGCCCGAGCTGCAGCAGGCCAACGAAGAAGCCTTCAGTGCCCTGCTGATTCGCCACTGGGGCAAGGGCTATCTGAGCGAAGCTGACGCGGCTGAGCAGGCCGAACGGGCTCGCAGCCTCGGGCTGGACGCTGCCACCGTGGCCCGCCTGCAAAACCAAGTCCAGCAGGATCTGCAGGCCCTGATCAGCGCCCACGCCGCCAGCCTGCCGCCGGTCTTTGAACCTCCGCCCCTGCGCCCCCTGCAGCCGCAGCACAACCTGCCCACCCTGCTGGCCAGCCAGGTGCAGCAGGAGCTGAAGCACTACCTGCTCAGCACCTTTCCCATGCGCAGTGCCCACTTTAAAAACCTGCTGCCCAACTTTCTGGCCGCCCCCGACCAGCTGCTGCGCGGCCCCTATCTCTCGCTGCGCCTGCCGTTTCAGACCGGCAGCCGCCAGCTGGGTGACTTTTTTCCGCAGCTGCGCTCGCGCTTTGCGCCCTACCTGCACCAGGAGCAGGCCTTTGAGCGCCTCAGCGGCCCGCGCCCCCGGCCCACGCTGGTGGCCACCGGCACGGGCTCAGGCAAAACCGAATGCTTTTTGTACCCCCTGCTGCAGCACTGCTACCAGCAGCGCAGCCACCGGGGCATCAAGGCCCTGATTATTTACCCCATGAACGCCCTGGCCACCGACCAGGCCCGCCGCATTGCCCGCTTGATCTGGCAGAACCCAGCCCTCAAAGGCCAGATCAACGCCGGGCTCTATGTGGGCGAGCGCGCCGGGCAGGAGTCGGCCCTGATGGGCGAAGACCATCTCATTACACGGCGTGAGGCCCTGCGTGAGGCGCCACCGGATATTCTGCTGACCAACTACAAAATGCTTGATCTTTTGCTCACGCGGCCCGAAGACCAGCCCCTCTGGCGCCACAATGCCCCCGAAACCCTGCAGTTTCTGGTGGTCGACGAGATCCACACCTTTGACGGGGCCCAGGGCACCGACCTGGCCTGCCTGATCCGCCGGCTCAAGGCCCGCCTCGACACCCCGCCCGATCACCTCTGCCCGGTGGGCACCTCGGCCACCCTGGGGGCCGAAAAGCCCGGCGCGATTTTGGACTACGCCAGCCAGATTTTTGGCGAAAGCTTTGATGCCACGGCCCTGATTCAGGAACAGCGCCAGACCTACGCTGACTTTTTGTTTGAGGCCGAAATCGCCGCCGACCCCGAGATTCCCCACGACTGGCTGCCCTTGTTGCAGCCTGAGAACTACAGCGCTTACAGTGACTATGTGCAGACCCAGTATAAAATCTGGTTTGGTACGCCACTGCCCGAGAGCGGGCGCGACTGGCGCGTGGAACTGGGTGAGGCCCTTAAAACCCTGCCCCTGTTTCAAAACCTTGTGCGCCAGCTGCGCGACCAGCACCTGACCCGCGCAGACCTGCTGCAGGCCCTCAGCAAGCGCTATGCCCCCCTGCGCGAGGCCCCAGGCGCCTATGGCCCGGCCCTGCTCGACAGCCTGCTGGCCCTGGTCAGCAGCGCGCGCAGCATTCCCAGCGGCTTTGATCAGGCGCCCGACCCGCCCCTGATGCCCTTTTTGCAGGTGCGCGCCCAGCTCTGGCTGCGCGAGTTGCGCCGCCTGGTGGTTTCGCTGAACCCGCGAGCGCCTCAGATTTACTTTTCGGACGACAAGGTGCAGGAGCCCTTTGCCCAGTTGCCGCTGGTGCACTGCCGGGAGTGCCACCATGTGGCCTGGGGGGCGCGCCGCCACCCGCACAAAAACCAGTACAGCAGCGGCCTGCAGGAGTTTTACCAGCGTTACCGCGAGGCCCGCGAAGACCTCTGGCTGCTCTACCCCGATGCCGTGCAGCAGCCCGGTCACCTCGCTCAGCTGAGCCAGTGGCTCTGCCCGGTCTGCCTGCATTTTGCCCAGAACCGCGAGGATATTCCCCACAGCCAGGGCCAGTGCCAGCCCGAGGACTGTTTTGAAATCAGCGCCCTGCCGCTTTACCCCCCCGGCGAAAAAACCCGCGACGGCGGGGCCGACTGCCAGATCTGCAGTGGCCAGGGCAGCCTGAATATTGTCGGGCAACGGGCCTCGACCCTCATGGCCGTCATGATCGCCCAGCTCTTTGGCTCAGACTACAGCGCCGACAAAAAGATCATCGCCTTTTCAGACAGCGTGCAGGACGCCTCTTACCGGGCCGGCTTTTTTACGGCCCGCACCTACAGCTTTACCCTGCGCACGGCCCTGCAGCAGTATGTTGACCAGCTGCCGGTGGCGTCCCGCGAAGGCCCTGAAGCCCTGAGCCTGCCGGATATTGCACCGGACTTCAGCCGCTACTGGCTGGCGCAGCATGGTGATGCGCAGACCATTGCCCAGTTTTTTCCGGCCGATTTGACCTGGCTGGCTGAGTACGAAGCCCTCTGCCAGAACCAGGGCCGCTTTGAGAGCTCCGCCGCCCGCGAAGACTTTATGTATCTGCTGAACCAGCGCCTGGGCTTTGAAATCTACCGCGAGCTGACCTTTCGCAGCCGCACGGGCCGCACCCTCGAAAAAGCCGGCCTGGCCATGGTCAGCCTGCCCCTTGCGGCCCTTGCGCCCGTGCTCGACGATCTGCAGCTGCTGCTGCCGGAGCAGTTTCCGCAGCTGGGTGATGCCCTCAGCCGCACGGCCCTGCAGCAGGTGCTGGCCCTGCTGCTGCAGCAGCTCAAGCGGGCCGGGGTGGTCTACCATCCGGCCCTCGACACCCTCTTCAGCCAGCATCTGCCCTACGGTCTCTATGTCAACACGCCCAATCTCAAAGCGCCAATCTGGCTGCCCCGCAACCAGGGCTTTGCGGGGCCCGGCCCGCTGGTGATGGCCAACAGCCGCCTGGCCTCGCTGCAGCTGAGCCAGCGCCGCTCCTGGTACCAGTGGCTGCTGGAGCGCCTCCTGCAGAGCCACGAAGACAGCCTGATGTATGGCGCCCAGGCCGAAGCGCTGCTGCTGATGCTCTTACAGCAGCTGGTGCGCCACCAGATTCTGCTGAGCTGCCCCAAGGGGCCGCAGCCCGGCTGGGCCCTCAACCCCGCCCGCCTGCAGCTCAGCACCCACCTGGCCCCCCTGCGCTGCAGCAGCTGCCAGCATGAGATCACCGTGCCGGCGGCGGAGCTGGCACACTGGACCCAGAGCCCCTGCGGCTGCCGCCCCTGCGCTGAAGGCCGTTACCTGCCGGCCGACAGCAGCGACAGCTATTATGCCCGCTATTACCGCCAGGCCACGCCCCGGCGCGTCTTTGCCGCTGAGCACACGGGCCTGCTGGCCCGTGCGGAACGCGAGCGCATCGAAACCGAGTTTATGGCCGGGGCCGCCGCCCGTGAGCAGCAGCCCTGGTTTACCAATCTGCTGTCGAGCACCCCGACCCTGGAGATGGGCATCGATATCGGGGATCTGTCGACGGTGCTGCTTTGCTCGGTGCCGCCGACCCAGTCCAACTACCTGCAGCGCATCGGCCGCTCCGGCCGCAGCGACGGCAACTCTCTCAACCTGACCGTGGCCACCGGCCGGCCCCACGATCTGTATTACTTTCGCGAGCCGCTGGAGATGATGGCCGGGGCCGTGCAGACGCCGGGGGTCTTTCTGGGCGCGGCGGCGGTGCTGGAGCGCCAGCTGACGGCCTACTGCTTTGATCGCTGGGTCGCCACGGGCATTGGCCCGGAGGCCATCGACAAAACCCTGCGCCCGGTGCTGGCCAATCTCAGCAAGGCCAGCCCCGATCCGGCCCGCTTCCCCCACAATCTGCTGGCCTTTATTACGGCCCACCAACTGCCGCTGTTTGAAGGCTTTATGGCCCTGTTTGGCCCCGAGCTGCCGCCAGAACAGCGCGACGAGATCCACGCCCATCTCTGGGCCTTTTTGCAGGGTGAGGCCGAAGGCAGCCTGAGCTACAAAATTCTGGAGCGCCTGACCCACGTGGCCCAGAGCTGCAAAAACTTCCAGAACGATATCTCCCTGCTCAAAGGCCGCATTCAGCGCGCCGAAGAACACCCCGAACGCCTGGATGTCGCCGGAGAGCAGGAGCTGGCCCAGATGCACCAGGAGCTGAGCGGCCTGCGGGCCCTGGTCAGACAGCTGCGCGACAAGCAGGTCTTTAACTTTTTAAGCGACGAGGGCCTGCTGCCCAATTACGCCTTCCCCGAAGAAGGCATTACCCTGCGCTCGGTGGTCTACCGCAAGCGCCAGCCCAGCACCCTGACGGCCCACCGCAGCCACTACGAAACCTTTGAGTACGAATACGTGCGCCCGGCCGCAGCAGCTCTGGTGGAGCTGGCCCCCAACAATCACTTTTATGCCGGGGGCCGCAAAGTTCAGATCAACCAGGTGGAGCTGCGCTTTGGCGACAGCAACAGCCCCGGCTTTGAAAGCTGGCGTTTTTGCGATCAGTGCAGCCATATGGCACCCGAGAGCGCGGGCACGTCCCCGGCCCGTGCCTGCCCGCGCTGCGGCTCGCCCGGCTGGGCCGATACGGGCCAGGTGCACAAGCTGGTGCGCATGCGCCAGGTCTTTGCCAATACCAATATCCGCGACAGCCTGCACCTTGACCGCAGCGAGGAGCGCAGCAGCCTGTTTTTTAACAAAGATCTGCGCGTTGACTTTGCCCCCGAGGCCGTGATGCAGGCCTACCAGATGAATGACGTGCAGCAGCCCTTTGGCTTTGAGTACATTCGCCAGGCCAGCCTGCGCGAGATCAACTTTGGCGAACGCGACACCGACTTCAAAGGCGAGGCCCGCAGCCTGCAGGGCCAGGGCTTTGTGCTCTGCAGCAGCTGCGGCATGGTGCAGTCGCCGCGCGTGCTGAGCGACCCCCGCGCCAAAGCCCGTCACGCCATTACCTGCCGCCGGCCCAAAAACAACCCCGGCCCGCAGGATGTTTTTGCCTCGGCCTTTTTGTACCGCATCTTTCAGTCTGAGGCCCTGCGCATTTTTCTGCCCGATGATCCGCGTTTTGACGGTGAAACCTGTACCCAGTCCTTTATTGCGGCCCTGCAGCTGGGCCTCAGAAGCTACTTTGCCGGCAATATTGACCACATCGCGGCCACCGTGCAGACCGAGGCCCTGCCGGGCCAGAACCGCCAGAAGGCCTTTCTGGTGCTCTACGACCAGGTGCCCGGCGGCACGGGCTACCTCAAGCAGCTCTGCCGGCCCGGTGCAGAACGGCCCGTGCTGCTGGAAGTGCTGCAGGCGGCCCAGGACCAGCTGCGCAGCTGTGCCTGTCAGCAGGACCCGGCCCTGGACGGCTGCTACCGCTGCATTTTGAGTTATCGCCAGATTTACCATTTGGAAGCCCTTTCGCGCACCACGGCGATTGAACTGCTGGCCAGCATTCTGCAGCACGCCGAGCGGCTGCTGCCCGTGGCCAGTATTCACAATCTGCGCCCGGCCAATCTGCAGGAAAGCGAGCTGGAACGCCGCTTTTTAGAGGCCCTGCGCCGCCTGGCCCGGCCCGAAAGCCCCCTGTACCAGCGCCTGGGCGGGCTGAAACTGACCCCTGACGTGATCAACGGCAAGCTGGGCTATCTGCTGCAGGTCGGTCAGCGCCACTACAGCATTGAGCCCCAGGTCTCGCTGGGGGCCGCCGAAGGCGTCAGCGTGCCCTCGCGCGCTGACTTTGTGATTCGCTCCCTGCGCGCTGAAGAGCACTTCCGGCCGGTGGCGGTCTACACCGACGGCTACCGCTACCACCATGAGCGCCTCGATCAGGACACCGCCCAGCGCATGGCCCTGCTGCATTCGGGCCGCTACCTCAGCTGGAGCCTGAGCTGGGAAGACATCGACCAGCATCTGGCCGAGCGCCCCGAAACGGTTGCCAGCCTGTCTTTTTTGCCCGCCGATCTGCGCCAGCAGCCGCTTTACAAGCTGCTGGCCGTGCATGCCGCCGGCACGCTGGTGCCTGAGCTGCTGCGCCTGCTGGGCCCCCTGTTGCAGCAGGGCAGCGCGCTGGAGCTTTTGCTGGTCTATCTGGCGCATCCGCTGCCGGCCGACTGGCAGCGCCTCTGTGAACTCTTGCAGATCCTGACCCTGCCTTCTCCGGCGATCACGACGGCCGAGAGCCAGCTGCAGCACCGCCAGTTTAAAGAGCAATTGCTCAGCCTCGACCCGGAGCTCTACGCCCTCAGCAAAGTCAGCGAGGCCGGCAGCCCACCCCGCAATTATTTCTTTCCGGCCCTGATTCCGCCGGCTGTGACCCCTGCCGAGGTGCTGCAAAGCTTTGCCCGCCTGCCCCAGGAGGCCCTGCTGGGGGCTGCCCCGGCGGACGGCCAGCCCCACGCTTTTCAGCTGCTGCTGCTCGATGACAGCGACACGGAGCGACCCGGCTTTCAGGCGATCTGGGCTCTGTTTTTGCGCCTGCTGAACCTGTTGCAGTTTGGCGCCTGCAGCTGGGCTGTCACCCGCCGGGGCCTGGATGCGGGCCTCTACAGCCCCGTTATCGGCCAGCGCGGCCGGCAGGAGCAGGCCCCCGTGCTGGATGCCGCCTGGCGTGAGCTTGAAAACCAGCTGCTGGACGATAGCCACCTGCCCCTGCTCCACACCCTGGCGCGCGGTGGCTGTGCCCTGCCCACCCTCGGCTATGAGCCGGTGGCCGCCGACGGGGCCGTGCTGGGCCTGCTGGAGTATGCCTTTGTAGACCAGCGCTTTGCCCTGGTGCTGCCCGAAGATCTTGAAGACCTGCGCCGCAGCGGCCGCCTGGCCCAGATTACAGCCCAGGGCTGGACCCTGCTGCCCCTGAGCGCAGAGCTGCTGGACGCCCCCGAGCTGTTGCTCGCTGATTACGCCACACAGATGGGAGCCCCCCAATGAGTATTCGTGTTGCTATCTCTGACCAGTTTCTGAAGGCTTATAACGCCCTCAACGCTACCGAACGCCACCGCGTGAGCCAGTTTATTCAGAAGTTCAAGCGCGATCCAAAGGCCACCGGCCTCAATTTTGAGGTGATTCAGGGGGCCGCCGATCCCAAGCTGCGCTCGCTGCGCATCAACGACAATTACCGCGCCATTGTGCTGCAGCCGAGCCAGGGCAATCTCTACGCCCTGCTCTGGGTTGACCAGCACGACGCGGCCTATCGCTGGGCCTGCAAGCGCCGGGCCGAGATTCACCCCGAAACCGGCAGCCTGCAGATTTTTACCACCACTGAAGCCACCCAGGCGGCCCTGCCTGAAGTGGCGGCTCAGCCGCAGGCCAAGGGCCTGTTTGCGGGCGTCCGCGACAAAGACCTGCTGCGCCTGGGCGTGCCCGAAGCCCTGCTGCCGGTGGTGCACAGCCTGTCCTCAGAATCTGCCCTCGAAGCGGCTTTGCCCTACTTTCCCGAAGAAGCGGCCGAGGCCCTGATGGGGCTGGCCGCCGGTTTCAGCTTTGAAGAAATTTACGCCCAGCAGGCCGATGCCGCCGTGGCCAGTGAGCCCGTGGACACCAGCGATCTGGTGCAGGCCTTTACCCGCCCCGATACGCTGCGCCGCTTTGTGGTGATCACCGACGATCAGGCCCTTGAGGCCCTGCTCGACAAGCCCCTCGATAAATGGCGCGTGTTTTTGCACCCTTCCCAGCGCCAGATTGTCAGCACCGACGTGCGCGGTGCCATTCGCGTGCTTGGCGGCGCGGGCACGGGCAAAACCGTGGTGCTGATGCACCGCGCCCGCTGGCTGGCTGAGCGCCTGGCCTCACCCCATGAGCGCATTTTGCTGACCACCTTTACCAAAAACCTGGCCACCGACATTCACGCCCAGCTCGAAAGCATCTGCCCGCCGGAGCTGCTGCGCCGCATTGAGGTGATCAATCTGGACGCCTGGGTGCAGGCCCATCTCAAACGCCAGGGCCACAGCTTTCAGTTGACCTATCAGGGGCCGGCCAACCGCCAGAAAGCCCGCCGCTGCTGGGAGCTGGCCAGCGAAAAACAGCCCCCGGATCTGAATCTGAGCGATCGCTTTTATGTGGATGAATGGGAGCAGGTGATCGCCGCCCAGGGCATCACCGATCTCAAAGCCTATTACCGCGCCTCCCGCGTCGGGCGCGGCACGCGATTAGACCGTAGCATCCGTCAGAAAATCTGGCCCGTCTTTGAGGAATACCGCCTGCAGCTCAAGGCCCAGGGCCTGCGCCATGTGGATGATGCCTACCGCGAGCTGCGCGACATGCTGGCCCAGACGCCCGGCCTGCTGCCCTACCAGCATATTCTGGTCGACGAAACCCAGGATATGGGTGAGCAGGCCCTGAAGCTGCTGCGCCAGATGGTGCCGCCCGGCCCCAATGATCTCTTTCTGGTGGGCGATGCGCACCAGCGGATTTACCGGCGCCGCGTGGTGCTCAAAAATTGTGGCATCGACGTGCAGGGCCGCAAACACGCCTTTCGCCTGCGGCTCAACTACCGCACCACCGACGAAACCCGCCGCTGGGCCGTCAGCCTGCTGCACAACTGCCCGATTGACGACCTCGACGACGGTCTTGACAATAGCCAGGGCTACCACGCCCTGCTGTTTGGCCCGCCGCCTGAAGTGCAGGGCTTTAAAGATGCCACTGCTGAATACGCCTGGCTGGTCAGCCGCATTCAGCAGCTGCGCGCAGACGGTGTGCCCGACCGCCATATCTGTCTGGTGGCCCGCACGGCCGACCTGCTCGAAGACTGCGCCCGCGAACTCAACCGCAACGGCCTGCCCACCGAAACCATCCAGCCCGGCCACAGCGACAGCGCCAGCAAGCCCGGCCTGCGCCTGGCCACCATGCACCGCGTCAAGGGCCTGGAGTTTGACTTTGTCTTTGTGATTCACGCCAACGCCACCGTGCTGCCCCTGGCCAGTGCCCTGCAGGGCCTTAGCGACGATCTCGAACGCAGCCAGGCCGAAACCCGCGAGCGCGCCCTGCTCTACGTCGCCGCCACCCGTGCGCGCAAACAGCTCTTTGTCTCTGGCTACGGTGAACTGAGCCCGTTTGTAAGCGATGATAAATTGATGTGATGGTGCTGCCTGATTCCGTGCCCTCAGCGCAGCGTGTCTGAATCAAAGCAGGCCCTGATACCGCTGGCCGAAAGCCTGCGTTTATCAAGCACACCGTAAAACCCCGTCCTTCAGGTCGGGGATATAAGGTGTAGCCATTGAAAATGGCTCATCAACCAAGTATGCTATTTATATGCGCAAGACCTACAAATTCAAAGCCACTGCGAACGAAATAACAACACAGAATACTGAACGCTGGCTGTATTTGTGCCAGCAGCTGTACAATGCAGCGCTTGAACAGCG
>JACYMC010000144.1 GCA_015272195.1 Candidatus Sericytochromatia bacterium | reverse complement strand
CTTTAATCTACAGATGTGATAACTTTAATCTACAGAAAGGAGCCAGTTTTTATCTACTGATCTGTTTGTGAGAAATGCGGGTTAGCTGCGCGGCAGGTGCAGGGCGTGCTCGGCCACGAAGTTGAGGATCAGCTCGCGGGTGACCGGGGCCGTTTTCATCACGCGGGCGGCAGTCCAGAAGTGGATGATCTCATACTCCTCCGAAAAACCGTAGCCGCCGTGGGTTTCAATGGTCTGATCCACCGAGCGGATTGCCAGATCGGCGCCCTTGAGCTTGGCCAGATTGGCGTAATGCCCCACCTGACCGACCGAGAGGCCCTGATCAAAGGCCCAGGCTGAGCGGTAGGTCAGCAGTTGTGTCGCCTCCAGCTCGACCTGGATCTCAGCCAGCGGATGCGAAATGGCCTGGTAGCTGCCAATCGGGCGATCGCCAAAAACCTTGCGGGTTTGGGCATAATCGACCGAGCGCTTCAGCATCAGCTGGGTCATGCCCAGGGCCATGCCCGCCGCCAGCACGCGCTCCGGGTTGAGGGAATCAAAAATCGCAGCAATGCCTTCGTGCTCCGGGCCGAGCAGGTTCTCGGCGGGCACTTCAACATGGTCAAAAAAGAGGGCAAACTGCTGGCAGCCTTCAAGGCCCTGCATCGGCAGCAGCTGGCGCGTAATGCCTTTGGCACGGGTATCGACCAGAAAGAGCGAGAGCCCGTAGGTTTTGCCCTTGCCGGCGGCTTTGGCCTGCTCAGGGCTGGCCGTGCGGGCCACCAGCAGCATGTAGTCGCAGACGTCAGCAGCGGTAATGAAGACCTTTTGGCCGTTGATCACATAGGTATCGCCCTCGCGGCGGGCGTGGGTCTGGGTATTAAAGAGGTTGCTGCCGGCATCGGGCTCAGTATGGGCATAGCAGAGCTTGAGTGCCCCACTGGCAATGGCGGGCAAAAAGCGCTGCTTCTGGGACTCGCTGCCGTGGCGCAGAATGCAGGCGGCATCCATGCCCGTGATGACGTGAATCACCGAGCCCAGGCCATAGCTGTTGAGCACCTCCAGGCCGAGGGTCATGGGCAGCAGGCCCAGCCCGTTGCCGCCGTATTGCTCAGGAATCAGGCAGCCCAGCAGACCGGCCTCGGCCACGGCCTGCCAGAGTTCTTCGGGGTAGGCCTGATCTTTAAAAATGCGCTGGCGCAGGGCCTGCTGCTGGGGTGCCAGCCGGCGGGCCAGCTGGTGAATCGTATCCTGCACCATTTTATGCTCTTCGCTGAGCGAAAAATCAAAGGCCATGGCAAAAACTCCTGAATGGGTATCGTTGATATAATAAAGGTATGTTACTTGAAATACTACAGGAGCACAAAGCCCAGATCGAAGCCCTGGCCCGGCGCTATGGGGCCGGGCAGATCCGCGTGTTTGGCTCTGTGGCCCGCAGAGAAGAAGGCCCCCACAGCGATATCGATTTGCTGGTGGTCTTGCCCAGCGGTTACGATTTGTTTGCCCAGCGCCTGCCGCTGACGGCTGAGCTGGAAGCTTTGCTGGGCCGGCCCGTCGATCTGATTCCAGAGCATGAACTCAATCAGCACCTGCGCAGCGCCATTTTAAAAGAGGCCCTTCCTTTATGACACATCGCTGGACGGCTCATGCACGGCATATTCTGGATGCTATCGCCAAAATCAGGCGCATTGAAGCCCGTGGCGACATCACTCAGGATGATATCCTCTATGATGCTGCGCTGCGCAATCTGCAAACCCTCTCAGAATCAACACAACGCTTACCAGAAGATCTCAAGGCCCTTGCTGAAGAGATCCCCTGGAGAGCCATCAGCGGTTTTCGCAATATTCCGGTGCACAATTATCTTGGAAACATCGATCCCATCACCGTACACAAAGTGATTCAGGAGCACCTGCATCCTTTGGAAAAGCGACTCACAGAGTGGTTAAAAAACAGTGATGAACAAGGCTGAACAGCTGGCAGAATTGGCGGCAGAATGTGCGGCCTGCACGCGCTGCGGGCTGCATGCCGGGCGCACGCGCTCGGTTTTCAGCGATGGCAATCCGGCAGCGCGCATCATGCTGATTGGGGAAGGGCCGGGCTACAACGAAGATCAGCAGGGCAAACCCTTTGTGGGCCAGGCCGGGCAGTTACTTGACCGCATGCTGGCGGCCATCGGCCTCGACCGGCAGCAGGTCTATATTGCCAATATCGTCAAGTGCCGCCCACCGGGCAACCGCACCCCCACCCCCGAAGAAATGCAGGCCTGTCTGGGCTATCTGGAAGCCCAGATCGCCCTGGTGCAGCCGCAGATTATTATTTTAAGCGGGGCCACAGCACTGCAGGGCCTGCTGCAGCAAAAGCGCAGCATCAGCCGCAGCCGGGGCCAATGGCTGCAATGGCAGGGCATCTGGTGCATGCCGATTTTTCATCCGGCTTACTTGCTGCGCAACGCCGCCCGCGACAAAGGTTCGCCCAAATGGCTGACCTGGCAGGATCTCAAAGCGATCAAGGCAAAATATCTGGCGCTTATGACCCCCATCACAGAAGAACGGCGCATAAAAGACGTAAACCAGAACTAAATAGCAGATGCCAAGTATCTGTATATTTTGACAGTTTGGACTGAATGATGTACAGTGTGCTTAAAGATCTTGCAGGTTATGATTGGTTTGCAAAATCTTTATGAAAAAGTTCTCGCCCGGCGGGAACAAATTCATGAACCCACACGTCGTCTGATAGTTTAAGTGGTCGCATCACAGCAAGTCTGTACGGGTTCAATGTTGCTCAAGTTGGAGGAAACACGGCCACTCCACCGCGAGTTCGCGATTGACTTCCGCTGCAGACGAACACACTAGAGACACAATAGATTGATTGATAATTTCGGAGGAAATTTCGCGAATGAAACTGCATAAAGTTGCCATGTTTGCTCTGGCAGCGTCTTTCAGCGTTACCGGTCTGACAGTTCTGAATACCCCCGCGGCGCACGCCGACGTGACGTATGACGATCTGCTCCGCGAAAACGGTGGAGACCTTGAGCGTACCCACTGGGCTGCTACCGCCATTGAGCAGCTGGTTGATAAATACGGTGTTATGAGCGGCTACCCGGACAAAAAGTTCCGTGGTGAGCGCACCCTGACCCGTTACGAAATGGCTGCTGCTTTGTACAACGTGATGAAGCAGATGGACGAAAAAATCGCCAACATCGACGTTGAAGAGCCCGATCTGAGCGGTCTGGCCACCAAAGAAGATCTGAAACAGCTGGCCGCCCTGCAGATGGAGTTCAAAAAAGAACTCGATATGCTCAAAGAAGGCCAGATGGACCTCGCCAAGCGCGTGGACATGCTCGAGCGCGTCAAAGTGAGCGGCATGGCTGAAGTGCGTTACCGCGATCGTATTGCGGTCACCGACGGCACGGATTCCAGCTCACCCCTGTTTGCCGCTGGCAACACCAGCGCCGACACCGAAGTCGCCAATGACCTGACCACCAGCGCCCGTGCCAACGCGCCTGTGGCTGAGTACACCAACAACCGTGGTGATGCTGCCCGCGATGCCAACGGCCTGCCCACCTCTTTCAGTGCCCCCGACAAGCAGGCTGTGACCGTGGATGACCTCGTGCCCTTCCGCGTCCAGGCTCAGCTGAACGTCGACGCCATGCTGACTGACAACATCAAACTGAGCACCGGCTTCGACATGTTCGAACTCGGCGGCAACGTGAGCGGTCAGGGCTTCGGCAACGGTGGCCACAACATCAACGAAAGCACTGGCTTTGTGTTCCGCAAAGCCGCCATCGAAATCGGTGGTATTGAAGGCGACGGCCTCGGCAGCGGCGCCAGCTTCAAAGTCGGTCTCGACAACTTCCGCAAAGATCTGAACCCCAACACCGGCCTGACCAACCACTTCAACAACCCCAACTGGGTTGGCCGTGGTTATGGTTTTGTGGGCTGGGGCGCTGACGAACTGGCACTGAGCCGCCAGGGCGTTGACGGCTACACCAACAGCGTCTCCCGTTACTGGGCTGGCGGTCTGAACGCCTCTATGGTCGACCCCGACAGCCACCTGTACAACCAGGTCACCGCACCTTCAGCCTCTTTCAACGCTGGCTGGGGCTGGGGCAAATTCTTCGTGGGCGCCAACTACGGTTCCGTTCAGGCTAACCGTGCCATGGCTGCCGCTGGCAACCTGGGCTCTGGTGCTGGCGTGATGGGCAACGATGCTGCCTTCACCACCGCTGGTGCTGATTCCGCCCTGTTTGCCGGTGCTGCCCTGCAGGGTCTGGACCGCAACGGCCGCCTGGTCGGCAACCACCTCGCACTGCCTTCACAGTATGGTGACGGTTACGGCGTGGTCGGTCTCGACCTGGCCTTCTTCCAGGAAGTCTTCCCCGTGCGCCTCGGTGTGCACGCCATGAGCTACCTGAACGACAACATGCTCGACTTCGCCAACCCCAGCCGCAAAGAAATCTCTGGCGTGCTGGACCTCGGCTGGAACCAGAACTTCGGCATGACCGTCGGCGTCAACAAGTCCTTCATCGGCTATGACCGTCACTCTGTGGGTCTGTTCTTCAACGACCTGGCTGGCAGCGGCTTTGACATCCAGCTGGGTGCCAACGCAGCAACCCGTGGCGGCCTGTTCAACGTCGGCGACCTGGCAGCAGCCAACGCCGGTCTGGCCATCGGGATTCCTTTCCTGAACATGGGTGAAGGCAAAGACAACATCAAGCTGATCCTCGGCGCGCGCCAGTCTGTTGGCGACAACCTGGGTGCTCAGGTCGATGTGAGTGGCACCGCCACCAACTTCGCCATGTTCAAAGACTCCGGTCTGACTGTTTCTCTGCCCTACATGAACGTCGGCGGCACCCCGCTGAACATCCGGGCCGAGTACAGCATGCTGCTGGCTGATGCCGTCTGGGAATTCCGCCCTGTGGCACATGACCTGTCTGTGATCACCAGCTACCACTTCTAAACCGCTGTAAAGCAAACCAAACCCCCGGCTCCGGCCGGGGGGTTTTCGTTTGCGCCTCAAACTAAACGACATTGCAAAAAACGAACCATTTTTGGTACAATCATAAGATGAATGAGCCCCTACTCAATATAAGCAAAGCGTTTATCGGAGACGATTTTGATGATTTTCTTCGTGAAGAAAAAATCTATGAAGAAGTCAGCGCCATCGCCTTAAAGCGCGTGCTTTCGTGGCAGCTTCAGCAAGCCATGAAAGCACAGAAAATCACACGGACTGAAATGGCCCAGCGCATGCATACCAGTCGCTCAACCGTTAATCGTCTGCTGGATCAAAACGATGCCAGCGTCACCCTGGCCACCCTGGCCAAAGCAAGTGCCGCAGTCGGCCTGCCCTTAAAAATTGAATTGGCACATCAGCGCTGAATTATGCATGCATTTGCTTTAGATCCTGAGGAGCAGGAACTTCTGGCAGCTTTTGAAGCGGGCGAAATGCAGTCTGACTTCAGTGAAGAAAGAAAAGCCAAACTGGGCCAGATGGCCGAAGCCAGCTTAAAAAAAGATAAGCGCATCAATATCCGCATTTCTTCACGGGATCTACAAGCGCTGCAACAGAAAGCCCTGGAAGAGGGCATGCCTTACCAGACCCTGGTCTCCAGCATTCTGCACAAATACGCTTCGGGCAGTCTGTATGACCTGAGCGCTCAGCACCAAACACCACAGGACATCCTTAAGGCTTTGAAGTCACATCAGCGCTAAAGGGGCCAGATTTTGTTTAAACTTCTTCTCGCTCCAGACGTTCCAGCAGCCACATTCTGGCCAGCGTCTGATAACCCATCCCTTTACGTCCGGCAACTTGCTTTAGCCGCTGAATAGCACTTTCATCAATACGCATATGTAATTGCTGCCTGAGGGGGCGTTTAGGCGGTTCGGCAAAGCCAATTTCTTTAAACTCGCCTGACTCCCAGACATCATGATTGGCCAGGTAATCTGCCCGTTTTTCATCGCTTTTGCAGTCTGAGAACTTCTTTGCTTTCGACATTTTATTTCCTCCGTTTCTTCCGGTATCTTTTGCGGTAAGTATCGCGCATTGGCATGGCATGGATCACGCGCGCTTGACCATTGGGTTCTGGTGCATACGCAACCTCAAACAACTCACCGTCTTCTGTTTCGGCGAGAGCCAGCACAGTTGCCGGGTCAACCTGAGAATACAATAGCAGTGGTGGCCGATACGGGTTGTAAAGGCTGTCATAAATTTGCTCATCAGTTACGCCGTGCTTGTAGGCCGATGAAATGATACGTATTTGGTCTGGCAATCGCATAATTTAGTATAGCAGATGTATATACATTTAATCCGGTTTCGCTTTGGCCACCAGCCACCGTGCCAGCTCGGCTTCTGATACCTGTCCCTGGGCTACACCCATAATAACAGCCACCAATTCATCATTAGAAGCCGTCAAATCAATGCCAAACTGCATCAGAAAAACGAGCATCGCGCTGGCGCCCACCCGCTTATTACCATCGCGAAAGCCATGGCACTGCGTCAACTTATAGCCATAGGCTGCCGCAAGCTCAAAGACACTACAGCTTGCATAAAAAGCCTTCATTTCAACGGCATGAACCACAGCAATAACAGCTGACTCGTTGATAAAGCCAGAGGCCCCGCCATGCTTATCAATTTCCAGCTGATGCAGTATGCAAACCTGCTCAAAACTTAAAAACACCTTACTTTGCCAGCTCTTGCATGGCGTCAGCATATTTGTCTAAAACATATTCGGCGGCTTCTTCAAACGAGACTTTTAAAGGTGGCAGCTGCGTTTTGGCGGTGGGTTGCGCCGGCAATACCGCAAGTACAGACTGAAAATGTGCATTGACCAGGTTCGCAGCCAGTAACAACAGTTGCTCCTTGCTGTGCCCCGTCTGGCGGCTGACATCACTGAGCAGCGCTTCATCAATGGGAATCTGAGTCATTAGCTTAAGCTCCTCTTCAGGTCTTTGTTTTGATTATAGTTGACTGCCCCACAAAAAGTAACAACCTGGATCCGGCTGGATCCAGGGGCAAAAGGCCCTGATCGGGCCTCAAAACACAACTTGTTACAATTCTTAACCAGCACTTAATCTACTGAAAGCCCGGTATGACAGGGCGCAAAAGGGCCTGGCACTTGAATTTTACCTGTTTTTAATCATTTGGTGACCCATCGTACAAACATTTGACGCTGATTGGGTTTGAATGGTAAATGTATAGACTAAGTGATGCAGGTGGCGTAAAAAACCACAAAATTTTTTCGCCAGAAGTGGAACTTAAAAACGCCACACTGCGTCTAGTAGTCAGATACCAAATCACAAACGTTTCAGGTTGGCTGTCGGGCGGAGCAATCTAACCGGCAAACAACACGCGAAACAAAAAATAAAGTACTGAACCTTCAAGGAGACAAGTCTAACATGCTTAAGAAGCAAATCATCCGCGGCGGCCTGGTTGCTGCCACCATGTCTATGGTTGTGGCCTGCGCCCCCACCGACGCCCCCACCACCCCTAGCAGCCCTAAGCCCACCACTGCGCCCAGCGCCACTGTTGAGCCTACCGCTGAACCCAGCGCCACCGCTGAGCCCACCGCTAAACCCAGCGCCACCGCTGAGCCCACCGCTGAGCCCACCGCTAAACCCAGCACTGAACCCAGCACTGAGCCCACCGCAGCTCCCAGTGCCACCCCCACCCCCCTGCCCACCGCTACCTCTGACATCTCTGTCATTGAGCGCACCACCTTCAACGGCAGCATCTACGACGACACCAACGCCCCTCTCGATGGCGTGACCGTTACCGCCCGCTCTCTCAACAGCAGCGTGCCCTTTGAAGAAACCACCACCACCGCTGGCGGCTCTTATGCCTTCAACAACGCGCCTGCCGGTGTTCAGATCGAAATCACCGCCAGCCGCCCCGGCTACGCTACCCGCCGCCGCGTGGAAGTGCTGAAATCCAACAAACAGGGCGACCCCGATGCCAACCGTTACAACTTCGGTACTGATGGCAACGAGCGTGGAAACGACGACTTTGGTGGCACTGAGTTCAACGGCCTCAGCGACCTGCCCGAAGTGATCAGCATGAGCCCTGGCCGCAATGCCTCTGGCATCAACCCCAAAACCAGCTTCGTGCTCACCTTCTCTGAGCCCATGGACCGCGAAACCGTCGAAGACAACTTCGTCATCCGCTCCTTCACCGAGGAATCTCTGACCGTCGACAACCAGATCACTTTTAAAGCTAAAGGTGGCACACTCACCGAGCCCACCCCCGAGACCGGCGACAAAGTCTGGGACGAAGATGCCTTTGATGTCAGCTGGAACAGCGACAACACCGAAGTCACCTTCACCTTCAGCGATGAGCGCATGCTGCCCACCGACGAAGACTCTGCCGACACCCCCGAGTACTATGTCACCTTCACCAACGATGACAAACAGCTCAAAGACGCCAGCGGCATCACCCGCGATGGCGGCTACTTCAAGCTGACCGAAGGCAACTTCGAAGGCGCTGTCAAATTCGCCATCAACACCGACACTGAAGATCCCCAGGTCTCCAGCATCCGCGCTGAAACCGACGAAAACAGCGGCACCGACGGTGACATGATCCGCGTTCGCTTCTCTGAGCGCATGATCCACTACACCGAAACCAAAACCATCGCTGGCGGCATGGACGGCATCGCCACCAAAGCAGCCGCTGCCGTCAACAACGTGCTCGCCACCCAGGCCGCTGACAACTACACCGTCACCATCACCCGCGGCGGCGGCAAAATCCTTGGTCCCATCAAATGGGCAACCCTGGGCGGCAGCGCAGTCTATGACACCACCGACGTGACCCACAAAACCGTGAAACTGCTGCCTGGCGTGAACGCTGGCAACCTGACCGTTGACGGCAGCACCACTGTGGCAAGCAACGACACCGTGCTGGGCACCATCTACTTCAGAGATGGCAGCACTGCGCCCATCGATACCGAGGTGAGCGTCACTACCGGTGGCCCCAAAGCAGCTGACATCCAGAACGCTCTGAATGACCTGCTGATTGATAGCCCCGCCAACGCTTTCACCATCAGCTATGTCACCGGTGGTGACCCCCTGGGCGCAGGCGATGTGCACAACATCACCCTGGCCGCTGGTGCTAAAGCCGAAGACAAAAAGGACAAAGACAAAAACGGCGACCCCAAAGTCAAAGATATTGCTATGGTCGTGCTGACCGGCGGTACTGCCATCGATAAGCTGACTGCAGCCAACGAACTGCCGATCCGCCTCTTCCCCGGCACTGGCGCTGGCGCTAGCGCCAACCTCTATAAGCCCGGCGACAATGTTCTCATTAAAGCTGGCACCAGCATCCTGGATCCTGCCGGCAACAGCCTCAGCAGCTCCAACGATGATGCCTCTGCCAACGCCAGCTAATTGCTGAGACCAGGTAGTTAAAGCTCTGCCCCGCCTGAAATTCAGGCGGGGCTTTGCTTTTTGCCCCGTCTGCCCTGATTCTGGGGTATGATAAAACAAATCAATCTTTGGAGAACACCATGCCAAAACATGCCCACACCCTGACGGGTCTCAGCCTGCTGCTGGCCCTGTCTGCCTGTGCCCCCCAAAGCCCCACCACCCCGGCCCCCTCAGGCAGCCCCGGCCCTTCGGCCCCCGGCCAGCCCAGCGCCACACCCACGCCCGGTGCGCCGGCCAGCCCTGAGCCCACAGCCCAGCCCACCCCAACACCCCAGCCAACGCCTGAGCCCACACCTGAGCCCACACCTGAACCCACACCTGAACCCACACCTGAACCCACACCTGAACCCACACCTGAGCCCACACCCAGCGCCCCCACCCTGAGCAGCGTCACGGTACAGGTGCGCAGCGAAGACGACCGGGTGATCAGCGGGGTCCAGCTCAGCGTGCGCTCCCTGGACGACAACATAAGTTATAGCCGCAGCGAGACCTTTAGCGAAGGTGTTTTTACCTTTGACGATCTGCCCCTGGGTGTGCTGGTGGAGTTCAGTGTGACCGCACCCGGTTATAATCAGCAGGTGCGCAGCCTGCTGACCAGCAGTACCCCCCAGGAGCTGCGCTTCAGTGGCGAAGACTCCGGCATTTCCAGCCGACCGGAGGTGGTCCGCGTGGAGCCCGGCTTTCCGGCCCAGCTGGATGTGTTTGAGCCCATCACTCTCTACTTCAGCGAAAATATTAACCGCCAGTCGCTCGAAGATTCAATTGCCCTGCAGCTGGAGGCCAGCAGCAGCAGTGCCTTTAATGTCGGCACCCCCATTCCGCTGGCCCTGTCGATTCTGGGACGCGCCAGCGACAGTGTGTATGACAACGACCATTTTCGCTTTGAGTGGAGCACCGACCGCCAGGTAACCATTACGCCGACATACGGCTGGCCGGTGGCACTGAGCCGCAGCTTTCGCATCACCCTGAACTATCTCGACGGCGGCAGCGCAAGCGGCGGCATCAAAGATCGCAACGGCATTGCGGCCCGGCCCCCGGTCAAGGGCACCCAAAATGACAAAGATGGGGTGAGTATGCGCTTTGAAGACGGTCCTTTCAGACTGGGCAATACCTACCGGGCCTATCTGCCGATCACCCTGCGCAACAGCAATAAACCCCAGACTGAAATCGACCGGATTATTGCCAATAACGGCAGCAACGATGAGATTTTACTGCGCTTTAACCGGCCCCTGAGCTTTAACCTGACCACGGGTGATCCGGTGGTGGGCGGCGCCGATGGGGCGGCCAACAGTGCGCCAGCAGGCGGCACCGCCGGGGTAAGCGCCCAGGCTGCAGCCCAGAACTACAGCCTGAGCTGCAATGGCAACCCGGTCACCTGGCCTGCCGGCACGGCTGCCACCTTTGTCAACACTGACGAGGTCCGGTTGATCGCCCCCGTCAACGAAAACCTTTTTGACGCCGGCGACGAGTGCACCGTGGTCAGCCAGAGCGTCCGGGACATCTTTGGTGATCCCGTCGAAACCGACGCCAAAAATTTTCGGGTCAATTAACTTGCCTGTTCAAGGGTTTGCCTCAAAAAAACCTTTAAAGCCGTCATCCCTGCGCTGTCTTGCTCCGTGCGGCGCAGGGCGCCGGTTTTGCTGCGAATCTCATCCTGCAGCTGCTGGTACCAGGCCCGATCATTGGCCAGACGGACCGCTTTGGCGATATACTTCGGGGCTTTCGGCCACGGGCTCTGTGATGCCCAGCGCTTTGTAACCGGCCAGTCCATAGCGGCCACGCCCAAAAGCTCCTGGCAGGGTGATATAGTGCAGGCCCAGATTGAGCATCAGACGGCAGGTGGTGCCGCCGCCAAAGTGCAGGCTGTCGAGCACACGGTCACTGGCTGCCAGGACCTGTTTGAATTGCGGTAATGTCATCCAGGGCAAAAAACCAATGCGATCAGCCACATCAGGTATGCTGCGGGCAAAACGCTCAGCCAGCGCTTCATGCCAGGGAACATCATGGTACTTTACAAACCAGAAGTAGCCTTTGGGATCTGCACGTAAAATGCCCGCTAACCCGCATTTCTCACAAACAGATCAGTAGATAAAAACTGGCTCCTTTGTAGATTAAAGTTATCACACACAAATCACAGAAAAGGAGCCAGCTGTATGAAGTGTAACCCTGAGACCTGGGAAGTTCAAGGCAAAAATGGAGAGCCGCTGACAGTCAATTTTGAAGGCGGTGCGCTGACTTCGGACGCAGGCCTGCTTCTCTTGAAAGAGGCCGATAGTCGTTTGAGCCTCATATCCCGTCTGGCCGCCTGTTTCACCGACCATCGTGCTGCCGGTTATGTGGACTTCACTGTTGAGGAACTCCTGGCCCAGCGCATTTACGGTCTGGCAGCCGGTTATGAAGATCTCAACGACCATGACCAGCTGCGCTTTGACCCCCTCTTTCTGCGCGTCC
>JACYMC010000038.1 GCA_015272195.1 Candidatus Sericytochromatia bacterium | reverse complement strand
CCTATTCTTTTGGCCGCTTTGGGTCCAGTTCTGTACCCTGGCAGTTTACCCTGCCTCCAGCCTTATTTGCCTCAGGCCAGCAGGCCGTGAACCTGCAGATTCAGGGCTGGAACAAAATCAGTGCGGCCAACGACAATTATGCAGGCGTAGCGGCCAAATTCACCCTGCGTTCGTGTCGGAGGTCAGCACATTGAAACGGCATTTTGTTTTGACTGCTCTGCTTTTATGCAGCTGCTCATCTGCGCCCCCATCAACGCCGTCTCCGTCACCCACTGCCGTGCAGCCTTCCTCATCACTACCCTCACCAGACCCCGTGGTGTCGCCCAGGCCCTTACCCAGCGCTTTTGTTTTGCCGAATCCTTTGCCTTCGTTTGAGCCAGGTGTTGAAATGGTAGAGCAGCGCAGCACAACGGGTGTGAGCTACAAAAGCTGTGAGCCGTTGAATCTGCCTGAACGCCCTGCCTTGCACTTCCCGGCAGATATTGCCGTGAATCAGCGTGGTGATACGGTTTATGTTATTAACGGAGAATGTCTTGGATACAATAACAACGCCAGTACGGCAGGCGTTAGCGCAGAGACAGGTTGTTTAAAAAATAAGCTCATTTCATTGGAGTTCATCAGAAAATATAATGAAGCCGGGCAACTGATTTCATCACGCCCCCAAGCCCGAATGTCAGATACATCGCCTTTACATCAGCGACCCGATTTGTTTCGGCGATATGTGTATCAGATTAAAGCGTCTGCATCGCAAGCAAACATCCTGCAAACTCAGGGCCAGCCGCCCTTAAGCTGTGTGCTGGGTGCTTTTATTGAAATAGACAGCCAGGACAGGCTCTATGCTTTTGATGAGCTGAATCAGGGCATTTACCGGCTGGAGCCCGATGGCCCAAAGCAACTGGCTGAAATTCGTGAGGAAATCTATGTATCGTGGTTAGGAGGAACTGACAGACCCCCTGGCAGACCTTTACAAGGCCCACTCAACATGCAGGTTTCAGACCAGCAGCTGAGTTATTATGCTTATGTCTACAGCAATGCGGGCAGTTCTTACCACCGGGTGGCCCGGATTGACCTGAAAACAGACCAGGCACTACCCCACCTTAATTTTAATAGTACAGCTCGCCCAGAGCGCCTTTTGAGTTATCTGAGTCCCGATTTTTATTCAGACTTTTTACCCGCCGTTTTTTATCCTGAACGGGCGAATCAAATCATTGACTCTGAAAAAGGACCGGTAACAGTGGATGGGGAGCCTATTACAGGGCCTACCTATATCCCCCTCTCTGGACCGGTCGAAGCCCTGCAGCAGCAGGTCGGCGAAACAGGCGAAGTGTATAACGTGGCCGCCCGCAGCGAGCTTGATCGCAACCTCTTTTATTATTCCGACAACAGCCGCCACGTGATTTACCGGGTCATTGCCAGCAAAGACCATGAATTGCTTGATTTCAGTATTTTTGCGGGCAGCCCGGCGCAGGCGGGTCTGGTGGATGGCACGGGATCAGCAGCGCGCTTTTATGCGCCTTCGGGCCTGAGCCTGGATGCGGCGGGCAATCTCTTTGTGTCAGACACAGGCAATCACGCCATTCGCAAAATCACCCCGGCAGGTGAGGTCAGCACCTTTTACCGCGAAACCCAGCCCTATGTGCCGCGTTTTAGCGATGATTGAAGCCCTGGCCACGTTTTATAGCAGCCATGCGATACAGCCCCTTGCTGCTGGAATAAAACTGCCTGGGCCAGTCTCTCACCCTACTGGCAATGGCCTCGCGCACGGCTAA
>JACYMC010000178.1 GCA_015272195.1 Candidatus Sericytochromatia bacterium | reverse complement strand
TGTAGCCACCGTCAGACTTATAGCGATGCTTGACCAGGCAGAATTTGCCGACAGAATGTTTTTCAAGCACGATTTCATCGAGGATAAAATAGCCGCTTTGCAAAGACAACAGCTGGTTTGCAGTAGCTGTAAGCAATTCCTGCGGATTCCAGGCTTTGTGAAAAAAGGCTATCAGTGAACGGTAGTCTGAAATTTTCAGTTGTTGCGCCATCGATTTGAGACTGGAACCCTTGATAGCGCGCAAAAAACAAGATAAAATCTGATGTAATGTCATATATGCCCCTCTCAAATGTTTCTTAGGGGCTATTTTATTGCCTTTCAGCACTCATGAAAAGATGAGCAATACTGAAAATGGCTCTACACGGATTCTTCAGCTGTCAAGCTGAAGCTTTGGCTAAGTTAGATGAAGAAGCAGATCTCCTTCTGTTAGAGCGTATGCCTTGACCATCTCCGGCTGACAGATGTCTGCAGGCAGGAGGCCCCTATGCGCATCACCCTTCTCTACGCCGTGCCCATACTGTTGAGCGCGCTGATGTCAGGCAGCGCATCTGCCCAGCCAGAACCCAAAACAAAGGCGTCACCCGCAGCGGTGCCAGCACCCACGCCCTCTGCTTCACCCCGGACCAAAGCCAGCGCATTTTTTGTGCGCATGCATCAGCTTTGCGGGCAGGCGTTTGAAGGGCAGGTGATCAAGTCGCACCCTGGCGATACCCTCTGGCAAACGGCACGCATTTTGCTGCACGTAGACAGCTGCAAGGCTGGTAAGATTCACATGGCCCTGCATGTGGGCAAAGACCGCTCGCGCAGCTGGCTGCTGAGCCTGACGGAAGGGCAGCTGCGTCTGCAGCATGAACACGTCATCAATGGCATACCCGCTCCCCACAGTGACTATGGCGGCAACGCCAACCCGGTCCTGGGCAGCGCCAGCAGCCAGACTTTTCCGGCAGACGCGGCGGCGCTGGCGCTGTTTCGTCAGCACAGAATGCCCGCTTCAGCAGACATTCTGTGGCAGCTGGCATTTTTAGACAGCCACCATCTGGCCTATCGCTTCAGCCGCCCCCAGCGCGATTTTCAGCTCCACTTTGATCTGAGTCAGCCCGTTCCGCCCCCGTGCCCTGAGCGGGCCGGCGCTAGGTCAGGCTGGCAGGCAAGAAGCGGGCCACCTGCTGGCTGAGGGCCTGCCCACCCTGACGACGAAAAATATCCACATAATAGGCCTTACAGAGAGCCCATTTTTCAGCAATATTCCAGTCAGACTGTTCAATCGCCTCAAAAATGGCCTGATCGAGTACGGCATCAGACACAAAGCCCGGATTGGGCGGTGGCAGGCTTTCATGCTGCAGCTGCTCCAGCCAGGCCTCCAGATGCCCCAGCTCCAGAGCCTGCAACAAGCGCTCCTGCTGCTCTGAATTCAGCGGATGCTCTGCCAGCAGGGCTTCCAGCTGCTCCCGGCTGCGCGGCAGCCCCTCCTGCACACAGTGGTGCAGCACCGCCAGCAGCGCCAGATACAGCGGCTGACCATGCCAGAGGCGGCTTAAATCCTTCAATTCAGCGGCAGCTACCTGCTGCCGGGCCTGCAATCGCTCGCGGGCAGCCAGCACACGATCCCGCACGCGACGGTAGCGCTGCAGAAGGTGAAAACGGGCCAGACGGCGTTCCGGGTCCAGATGAGGCAGGCCCAGACGGTAAAGCGCATAGCGCTGGGCCGCAGCACAACGGGCCTGAACATGAGGCACAAAGGCATTCAGCATCTCCGGCTCCCGCTCCAGCGCATGCAGGGTCTGGTTAACCAGCGAGTCAAAGCTGTCGAGATCAATGGTGAATTTTTCGATGTGCAGCTCAATTTCTTCAGCCTTCAAACCCAAGCCCAGATCCTGAATGTGCAGCTGCAGAAACAGCCGGGCTTCGGGATTCTCAAAGGCTTCCTGCTGATACTGGCGGTAATAGGCAATCAGCATCAGGTTGAGCACAAAACGCGGCTGCAAACCGCTTTTGACCAGCTGCTTCCAGGCCGGCCGGCTGAGCAGGTCCACCCAGCCCAGCAGCTGCGGGTGTCGGGTGCGCAGCAGCCGCTCAAGATCCTCACAGAAGGTTTCAATCCGGGCCAGCTTGGCAGCGGTAATCTCAACCGGAATCTCGTCCACTTCCAGCAGATCTTCGAGGGCTTCGGTTTCCTGATTCAGCTGATCGGCCCGGCGGGATTTGCGGTATTTTTTGTCGAGGGCTTTGCGCACCTTGGCCTTGGCCAGACCGTGGGTGATTTTTTCTTCGTCCAGCGACAAAAAGTCTTCAAACAGATTAAGCGATTCCTGCTCCCAGTCGGCCTGGCGGGCCTGCCTGCGCTTGCGCATGGGCTGCTCGCCATAATAAGGCTGCCGGTAGGGGTCTTCGCCTGAGGAGGAGGCATTGAAGACCTCTAAAAAGCGGGCCTTAAAGGGCTCGATAAAAGAGCGGGAATCGCTGCTCATGCGGCCTGCATCAGGGCTTCAATCGCATCGATCTCGCGGGGCACGGCAGCCGTGAGGTTTTCATGGCCACTTTCAGTCACCAGGATATCGTCTTCAATGCGGATGCCCAGGTGGTGATAGGCCCGATCCACTTCGGCTGAAAGGTGAGGACCCACATACAGACCGGGTTCCACGGTGGTCACCATGCCCGGCTCCAGCTTGCGCGAGAGACCTTCGGCATCAAGATAATCCCCCATATCGTGCACGTCACCGCCCAGCCAGTGGCCGGTTTTGTGCATAAAGAATTTCTGGTAAGCCCCCTGTGCGATCAGGTCGTCGCGCTGGCCGCTGAGCAGCTTGAGCTCAATCAGGCCCTCGGTCATGATCTCTACCGCTTTGTGGTGAACGTCTGTAAAGCGAATGCCCGGTTTAATCATGTCCACACAGGCTTTCTGGGCAGCCAGCACCACTTCATAGAGGGCGCGCTGGGGGGCGCTGAAGCGGCCGTTGATCGGAAAGGTGCGGGTAATATCTGCGTTGTAGTAATGGTATTCCGCCCCTGAATCCACCAGCAGCAGATCGCCGTCGCGCAGCTCGGCATTGTTCTGGATATAGTGCAGAATGGTGCCATTGAGTCCCGCGCCCACAATCGCGGGGTAGCCCATGCGGGCATTGTTGGCGCGAAAATGATGCTCCAGAATGGCCTCAGCATGGTACTCATACATACCGGGCTTGATCTGGCGCATCAGCGCGCTATGGGCCTCAGCCGAGATCTCAGCAGCCCGGCGCATCTGCTCCAGCTCGTAAGGCTGCTTAAACAGGCGCATCTCATGCAACAGAATCGCCGGGTCGTGCAGATGCTTCGGCGCGCGTACACCCTTGCGAATCTGACCGCGCACGCTGTTGAGGGCCGCAAAAACCTGCTGATCGTGCTCGGCTGATTTGCCAAAAGCAAAATAGAGATGCTGGCGATCGGCCAGATAGCCGGGCAGAATCTCGCGCAGCTGATCAATGGGGTAAGCGGCGCTGGCCCCAAAGTCCTGCTTTGCGCCGTCAGTACCGTAGCGAAAACCATTCCAGATTTCTTTTTCGAGATCGCGGGGCATCACCAGCAGCGTATAGGGATGATCGTGACCCGGTGCCAGAATCAGCACACTATTGGGCTCGTTAAAGCCGGTCAGATAATAGAAGTCGCTGTGCTGGCGGTAGACATAATGCACGTCATGACTGTAGGTGCATTCGGGGGCGGCAAAAAAGACGGCCACCGCGTCCGGGCCCATTTGCTCCATCAGGCGACGGCGGTTGTTTTTATAAAATTCCTGGGCGTTCATTTTAAGTGTCTGACTCCTGTGTCTGCATATTGATCCAGTCAAGGTAAGCGGGCAAGCCGGCCACCACGGGCACGGCAATGATTTCGGGCACATCGTAGCTGTGCAGTTCCTGCACGCGCTGCTGCAGGGCCGGCAGACGGGTAGCACTGGTTTTGACCATCAGCAGGTATTCAGCGTCCTGCTGCAGCTGATCCTTCCAGCTATACGTGGACTGAATCGGGCCGATCCGGTTCACGCAGGCTGCCAGTTTTTCCTGTACCAAAGCGGCCGCCAGGCTGTCAGCGGCCTGCGCTGAGTCTGTGGTGATATACACCACACAGGCTGTCGGAGCAGAAGCTGTAGACATAAAGCAATGTGTCCTGTTTCAAACGATTATGCCTATTTTAACACGCCTTTTAAGCCGCTTGCGCTGGCTTAAAAGGCCCCGCACCAGGAAATCTGCGCGTTTGAATCAAAACAACCTAACCATAACTTAGTCAAAAAACCAACTCAACATAACCTTATAATAACTTAAACGCTTCAGTTCAGGGCGTTTCAGCCTATATTTAATCTAGATAAAGCAGATTTAATCTTTCAGGCGCTGTCAGCCGACAGCCCGCTGCCTTTGTATTGATTGAGCGTAAAGAGAGGAGGTCGGACATGCTTAACGCCACAGCCATGCCCGCCCAGACCCAGCAAGCCTGGTACAACCCAGGCAATTATCTTTCAGGCCTGCCAGACCTTTTGCAGGCCCAGTCACCCCGCGCCCCGGAATACCCGGTGCTCGACAAAGTAGAACTGACACTCAAAAGCCTTTATGCCGGCCGTATCGGCGCACAACAGGCTATCCAGGGCCTGGAAGGCCGCTGGAACCTCAATACCAACGGTATTCAAAACCGGGGCCTGATGGGCAAAGGGGCCATGGGTGCCGTGGGCAAAACCACGCTGGTGGCAGGCGGTCTTTCGATTTTACGCAACATGGCCTCTCTGGCCCAGGGTGATGTTAACGTGGCCCGTGCCACAGGCAATGTGGCCGCAGACATCTCCGCAGGAGCTGTGGGTGGCCTGGCTGCAGGCGCCCTGGGGGCACTGGGCTCGACAGCCTTTATTAATGCCGGACCAGGCGTGGCCGGCTTTATGGGTACGGTGGCGGGTGCCATTGGCTTTGTGGCCGTCGACACCCTGCTGAGCAAAACCGGTGTCAAAGATATGATTTCAGATGCCATTACCGGCCGCCTGGAAGGCGCCGATGGCCAGTCATCCCTGCCCGTGGAGCTCTCACAGCAACCCTATTACCCCGGCTACTAAGCGCGCTGACGTCTCCTGAGCCGCGCCAGAAACTCAGCATAGGCCCCCGGATCCGGGGGCCTTTCCGCTGCCAGCCAGCCACCTGCCAGCTGACCATCTACCGCGCAGTCCCAACCCGCCTCACGGGTCCTGAGCCCCAGCTCAAAACCTGGCAGCCAGGCACTGCCCTGCCAGCCGCCCCAGTCAATAAAATGCTGACGGCGCAGCATCCAGACCCCGCTGCAGCCCAGCAGGCCGCGCTCCAGCTGCTCGCGGTAGCCAAAGGGGCTGTGAATACCACGTAGGGACACATCCACCGGCAGGCCCTGATCTAAAACCCACGCCAGCCCGGCGTGATAAAGTTCCCCCGTATCGGCATAGTGCAGGCGCAAGCCCAAAAGCCCCAGCCGGGGATGCTGCCTGAAGCGGCGCAACAGCGCTGGCAGCCAGTCCTGCCAGGGCCAGACGCGGGTGTCGAGGATCAGCAGATAATCCGCCTGGCTGGCGCTGGCCTGCGCCAGCAGGGCCTGCTGCAGATCAGCCCAGTTGGCCACCGGCTGCAGGGGCCCGCCAAAATGTGTACAGGCCGTCTGGGCAAAGAGGCAGACTTCCTGCGGGGGCAGGGCCGATTTTGCCAGCTGCTGCCGCAGCGCTTCAGGATCGGGGCCGGTCTGGTGATGCCAGAGCCAGAGGGCCACGCGGGGCAATGCCGTTGTGGGCGCCAGGCCGGGCAATTGCGGCGTATAGCGCGGCGGCAGGGGCAGACGGGCGGGCAGAGCGGCCGCGTAGCGCTCACAAAAGAGCCGACGGAGAGTCTCAAAAGCCGCATCCGGGCGGCCCGGACTCAGATGGATCACCCCCAGACGCGTCAGCACGCCACAGCCAGCGGCACCCTGCTGCTGCGCCGCCAGCGTCTGCTGCAGGCTGAAGGCGATATCGTAAAAATGAAAGCCCGGCAGGGCTTCATCAAAGCGCGCCCGCAGCCGGGAACGCTGCACCGCCAGCAGCAAGCCGTCCAGGACCAGGGCGGGCAAAGGCCCGTCAAATTCAGGGCTATAGGCACTCAGATAATTGTGGCGCCCCAGGCGGTGCCTGACCTGGCCCAGCATGTCCTGCGGCGGCAGCCAGTAAACGCCGTGGCGCTCAAGCGAAACCGAGCCCGCCGCAGAAAACAAGGCGTAATCAGGGTGTTGTGCAAAGGCCTGCAAAAGCTGGCGGCCCCAGCGGCGGTTACGAGCAAAGCGCAGGTCATCGTGCAGCAAACAGAGGGTTTCATGGCAGGCCCGGGCCAAAAAGCCATTGTAGACCTCAGCCAGGCTCTGTCGGCCGGGATTGACCCGGACCAGCACCTGCAGGCGGCGCACGCCAGCCGTGCGGCGCAAATGACGCACATAGCGGCCCAGGGCCGGAGAGCGACGGCGGGTTGAAAAAGCCAGGCTCAAACCGCGCTGGCAGGGCTTCATGCCTGCAGGCGCTCCAGATAGCGCTGCAGCACCTTGCGGCCGGCCTCATACCCCAGGGCAATATAGCGCTCGAGCAGCTGAATGCGGTCATTGCGATAAAAACCAGCAAAGGGATCACCTTCAAGATTGATCGGCGGCTCAATGATCACGATCTCAACAGTGCGCTTGCGCAAAAAAGAAGCCAGATCACTGAAGCCCGCCAGCTCCAGCAGGTCCTGGTTAAAGGCATTTTCGAGAAACTGGCCACTGGCATCACGCTGCAGGATCTGGTGCAGTTTTTCGATACGGGCATTGATCTGATGAATTTTGCGAAAATCGTTGGCCAGCTCTTTGTTGAGAATGATCTTGTAGACCTGATCCACAATCGTCAGCAGATTATCGACCCGGCCCGAGGTGGGCTGGGTAATCGGCATGCAGGAGATCAGAAAGATGGTACGCACCTCCGGATCCAGCTTGATGGCGCGGCCAAAGGGACTGTTTTTGGTCAGGCCGCCGTCGACCAGCAGATCGTGCTGGCCGTTGTTTTGCCAGGGCACGGGCGGAAACATCCCCGGAAAGCTGCTGGAAGCCCGTACTACCGTGCGCATGCGCTCAAAGGTTTTTTGCAGATCTTCGTGGCTGTCCTGCGGGCGCAGATGAAAGGAGATATAGTCGCCATAAGACACCAGCGGCTGACCTGCGTTGGTTTCAATTTGCCCGGTCAGGCTGGTCACCGAGGCGGCAAAGTGCACTTCGCGCTGGACCTGTTTGGGGGTGGTCAGGGTATGGGCCAGCTGCTGGCGAAAGTGGCGGTCACTCAGCACCGAGGTAAAGCGCAGCTTGAGCAGCTCACGCAGGCGCGAAGGACTGAGCCAGTCAAAGCCGCGGCGCAGCATAAACAGACTGAAGTTGGGCGAGCCAATAAGGCTGCGCAGGCTATTGTCCTGGGTATCATTGCTGGCCCACATCTTTTGCAGGCTGGTCTGGTGCAGCCAGAGTTCACCAATCACCCGCTCCACCCAGTAGGGCGTAAAGCGGTCTTCGGCAATCAGCTTGCTGCAGTAAGCGCCGTTGAGCGCACCGGCAGAGGTGCCCACAATGGCGCTGGGAATAATTTCAAACTCGGCAAAGGCGCGCAGGACGCCCGCATGAAAGGCACCCTTGGCAACCCCACCGCTCAGGGCCAGGGCACAGGGCGGGGTTGCCGGCGGCATCAGGCGTTCATCCAATTGAGTACTTTTTGGGCAGCATCCAGGTCCGGGTGCCGCTCCAGGGCTTCACGCAGATTGCTCAGCACCTCTTCGCGGTCTTCATCACTCTGAATGCGGGCCATGGCCTTCTGAAAGACCGGGCGCACGCCGCTGGCGCCGGTGATCAGCATGGCCAGGGTCAGGTTGATATAGGCCTGGTAGTTATTACCGTCCAGGCGTATGGCCTTGTGGGCATAGCCCAGGGCCTTGTCGGCATCCTCGCCTTCGCGGCGCAGCAGATGCAGCCAGGCCAGACAGGTGTAGCCCACGCTATCGCGGGGAGAGAGGGTCAGGCCCTGCTCAAACAGCTCAATCACCTCGGCATAGGGCGCTTTTTGCTCATACAGGGCCAGGCCTTTTTCAAAGGGGTGTACGGGGCGCTCTTCTTCTGTGCTCACCGTGGCGGTGGTTTCGTCTTGACTCATGATCTTAAACCTCGTTTTTCAATTCAGCGTGCATATGCGTCAGCATCTGGCTTAAAGCGGTTTTGCGGGCCAGTTCCAATGCGTTAACAATGGCCGGCACTTCGGCCCGGCCGTGGGTAATCACCAGCAGTTTTTCAAGCCCCAGCAACAGAGAGCCACCGTGCGCGGTGTAGTTGAAGCGATCGGCACCCGGCGTACCGGGCAGGGCCGGGCAAATATCCATAAAGTACTCGCTCAGACCTTCGGCCAGCTTCAGCACCACATTGCCGACAAAGCCATCACAGACCGCCACATCCACCCGGTTGCGGGGCAGATCCCAGCCTTCAATATTGCCCGTAAAATGCAATTCACTCTGGCTCAGTAGTTCAAAGGCTGCCCGTGCCGTGCTGTGGCCTTTATTAGGCTCCTCACCAATATTGAGCAAGCCGACGCGCGGTCGTTCAATACCCAGCATGTGACGGGCCAGGGAGGCACCCAGACGGGCAAACTGCAGCAGCTGCTCCGGTCGGCACTGGGCCTGAGCGCCCACGTCCAGCAAAACAGTATGACCTTGCTGACCCGGAAAGAGCACGGCCATGGCCGGTCGCAGAATGCCCGGCAGCCGCTCCAGATAAAAGGAAGCGGCCACCACGGCTGCGCCGCTGTTACCGGCGGTCACAAAGGCCTGCACCTCTGGCTGCAGCATCTGCTGAACGCCCAGCACCAGACTGGAAGCGGTTTTCTGGCGTACGGCCTGCACAGGGGCATCGTCCATGCGGATCCAGTCCGGGGCGTGCACAATACTCAGGCGGGGATGTTCCAGATAAGCAGGAGACAGATGCGCCTGAATGGTGTCCGAAGGACCAATCAGGCGCAGATGCAGATCGGGATATTGGTTGAGAGCTTGCTGTGCGCCCTGCAGCGGAATATCGGGGGCCTGATCGCCACCCATGACATCCAGCGCGACAACCGGGTGCACAAGCTTGCTCAAGCCGGTTTAGCCTTCAGCAACCTGAAAAACTTCGCGGCCTTTGTAATAGCCACAGGCTTTGCAGACCATGTGGCTGGGTTTTTTATCACCGCACTGATCACAGGTGACCAGGGTTGGCAGCACGGCTTTCCAGTGCTGTCTGCGGCTGTTGCGTTTGGATTTTGACGTTTTTTTCTTGGGTTGTGGCATACGCTCACCTTGGCGAGAGACTCTCGCCAACCTCCTTATGTTGCAAATTAGTTTGCGCCGGGGTGTTCCCAGCTTTCAACGGTCTTTCGAATGGCTGCCCAGGTCGGATCTACGGCTTCTTGCGGAGACAGGGAAGCATTATAGCAGTTTTCCGGTTCGTTTTCAGGATCACGCTTCTGCATGGGCAGACTCAGGATCACATACTGGCGAAGCAGCTCATTCAGATCAATTGGTTCATCCACACGGATCTGATCCACGGCATCTTCCTGATTCAGCTCCAGGGTATCGGGCAAAACCAGTTTGTCCACGATCTCCAGGCCCTCATCAAAGTGCACATCCATCTCGGTTTCAAAGAGCTGCAGGGTGCGATCACTCTGCAAACGGAGCCGGACCTGGGCTGTTCCGCGACAGGAGATCACGTTCAGCTTGCGCTGCAGAATCATTTCACCACGGGCCCAGAGCAAAAACATTTCGTCGTCCTGCAGGGCACCTTCGGGCAAATCGATTTGCCAGACATACGTCTGATCGCGCATGCGCTCAAGTTCCTGAGCTGAAACAGTTAAGGGTTTTTGGCGATGCATGGGCTTGACCTGAATAATTAAACTTCACTTAATCTAGCATTAAAAGCCGAAGGATTCAAGGGTTTTGCGCAGATCCCCGTGGCCGGCTTCAGACTTTTTTTGCCGTGCGTGGATCAATCAGATCCCGCAGGCCGTCACCCATCAAATTAAAGGCAATCACCACGGCTGTGATCGCCAGACCGGGGAACATCAGCGTCCAGGGTGCGGTACGAATAAAATCCTTGGCCTGGCTGAGCATGGTGCCCCATTCGGGGGTGGGCGGCTGGGCCCCGAGGCCCAGAAAGCTCAGACCGGCGGCCTCCAGAATGGCAGCGCCAATGCCCAGCGTGCCCTGCACGATCAAAGGCGAGAGACAATTGGGCAGAATATGAAAAAAGAGAATGCGGCTGTGGCTGGCCCCCATGGCGTGGGCCGCTTCAATAAACTCCTGGTTGCGCACCTGCAGGGTGGTGGAGCGCAGCAGGCGGGCATAGATCGGCACGTTTACAATGCCAATGGCAATCATGGCATTGGTCAGGCTGGGCCCCAGAATCGCCACAATCAGAATCGCCAGCAAAATGCTGGGAAAGGCCAGCACAATATCGATGCCGCGCATCAGCAGCTCGTCGGTTTTGCCACCGGCATAGCCCGCCACCAGACCAATCAGGGAGCCCGTGATCAGGGCAATGCCGACCGAGATCAGACCGATCTGCAGCGAAATGCGCGCACCGTAGATAATGCGGGCCATAATATCGCGGCCCAGATCATCGGTGCCCAGCCAGTGGGCCGCCGAGGGCGGCTGCAGGCGCAGGCTCAGCTCAGAAGCCAGCGGATCATAGGCGGTAAACAGCTGCGGAAACACGGCCAGCAATAAAAAGCCCAGTACAACCAGGCCACCGCTGACAAAGGATTTATTGCGCAGGACCCGGCGCCCGACGATCCAGAGACTGTTTTGCTCTGTCACAGGCTGTAAACCGCCAGTTGCCAGGTCCTGGGTGATCATCCGATCTGTTCCAGAATTCCGTGCACCAGTTGTTTAAAGGTGGCGCTGCTTGCTTTGACCACCCGCAGCACCTCTTCGCCGCTGGCGTGATGGCCCGTATCGGGAATGGCAATATCTGAAATCAGGGCCAGACCCAGCACCCGCATGCCCCGGTGGGCAGCCACAATAGCTTCGGGCACGGTCGACATGCCAATGGCGTCGGAACCCCATTTCATCAGCATGCGCAGCTCAGCCGGTGTAAAAAAGACCGGGCCGGTAATGCCGCAGTAAACCCCTTCATGCAGGCGCAGGCCCTGGGCCAGCGCCACTTTGTGAGCCAGTTCGCGCAGTTGCGGGGTGTAGGCGTCAAACATCACGGGGAAGCGGGGGCCCACGGCTTCGTCATTGGGGCCAATCAGGGGATTGCTGCCGGTGAAGTTGATGTGATCGCGGATCAGCATAATATCGCCGGCTTTAAAATTATAGTTCAGACCGCCGCTGGCGCAGGTCACCAGCAGGGTTTTGGCGCCGAGGGCCTGCATCACGGCCACGGGCAGGGTGACTTCCTGCTGGGTGTAGCCTTCATAGGTGTGCACCCGGCCCTGCATCATGACCACAGACTTGCCGGCCAGCGTGCCCAGCACCAGGTTGCCGGCATGGCCGGGCGCGGTGGAGGTCACAAAGTGAGGAATCTCCGCATAGGGAGTCACGGTGGCATTGTCGACTTCTTCGGCAAGCACACCCAGGCCGGAGCCGAGAATCAGGGCGTACTCAGGCTGAATACTGCTCTGGGCGCGAATATGGTCTGCAATCTGTTGGATCTGTTCTTGGTTCATAGGTTCACGTTTAAGGCCTTTCTCGCCATTTTACAATGGAAGATTATACCACAGCCTTAAACACTTCATTCAGGATTTCAGCAAGCAGTCTACACAAATATTTACCAAAGTTCATATTTATTCATATTTACCCCTGCTCAGCACAAACATCATCTTTTAATTACCTTGCAGAACCGCAACATTGGCTCTGGCTCTGGCTCTGGCTCTGGCTCTGGCTCTGGCTCTGGCTCTGGCTCT
>JACYMC010000225.1 GCA_015272195.1 Candidatus Sericytochromatia bacterium | reverse complement strand
TTTATCCATCACTACAATGCTTCTCTACAGCCATCATGACTTCCATAGGACTACCTCTGTCAGAAGGCAATGAAGCCCGGATTTATCTCAATGAAGCGCTGATAGCCACCGTTACGCCGGAGCAGCAGCCCCAGTCTCTGGAACTGGGACCCAATGGCCCGTATCCTTTGCTGACCAGCCAGCGCAATGAGCTGCGCTTTGAAGTGCACAGCAGCTCGGATTCAGGCTACAGCTATGATTTTGAGCTGAGTTGTGGGGAGGGCTCGGTGTTTAAGGACCGGCAGGGTGATGCTGAGCAGCAGCAAAAGGTGCGCACACAGGAAGGCTCACCCGATACCCGCACCGGGCTGGTGTACCAGGAGCGACTCTGGCTGCACAACACCGCTATTTTGCCCGTCGGTGCCGGTGATTACTGGGTCAAGGTGTACAATCTCGGTGCTGATGAAGAAGTCTTACTGCAGGCCTCCAATCAGATCGGCGATATTCAGTAGCCCGAAGGTGAATTCCGTGTCAAAGCCCAATACCAGACCTTTTACCGCAAATTACCCTGGAGCCAGGACATTTGCCTGCCCCAGGCCAATTGCTGGTGCCGCCCGGATCTGGACAGCTTCTGCTGGAGCGAAAACACCCTGCAGGCCACGATATTCAATAATACTGGCAGCCACAGCTACGCCGTGGATGTCTACAAGGGCATTTACCTGCTCTCGCGTCAGCGCGACGGCCAGCCCAATGGCTGGGGGGCCAATCAGAACAGTCAGGCCACGGATAGCTGGGGAGTGCAGTGGCTGGATGCCAAGTTCTGGAAGCATGGCATTCCCTAGCATGGGATGAAAGCAAGCCAGGCATCTGCTGATAAAAAGCCCGGCGCATGGAATGCAGCAGCCCGGCTAGGGTTTCAGCCTGTTATCGGCTTGACTGTCAGCCTCAGTCGTCAAACAGGTTAAAGCCTTCGTCGGAGCTGAACTCTGATTGCTGCTGCTCCTGAATCTGCACTTCCACGGCCTTCATGGCTTCGATCAGGGCCACGCGTTCAGCTTCGGGGCGGGCCCAGAAGGCCTCGATCAGTTCGGCCATGGTGGCGGGCGGGTCGCTGGCCTGGTTGTAAGCGTTGACCAGTTGCTGGATTTCATCCGAGAGATTGAGATCCATCGATTTGGCCGAAAAGGCCACAGAGCTGAGCTTGTTGCGAAACTGTTCACGGTGGGCGTAATCGATCATGGCGTTCATCCTTTTGTTTGAAGCGAATGCCTTTATTTTAACCGAAAACAGACCGAAGTGCTTTAAGCCTCCAGATGCGGTGTTTTATTGGCGCAGCTGGGTTGCCGTGAGACGCAGTACAAAATGGCTGGCGGGACCCTGTGGGCTAAAAAAAGCACGCCGGGCCTGCATCAGGCTTGCGCTGAAGCGCTGGCCCCTGGCCTGTTGCGCCTGTGCCAGCCAGTAAGCGTTTTCGGCGCTGCTGTCTGCTGTGACGGCAAGCTGCAGCACCGTATCCCAGTCTTGTTGCTGGGCCAAACAGTGGATCAGGCCTGCTGCGGCGCTGGCCTGGCGGTGGGGCAGCGTTTCATTTTCAGCGGCTCTGCGGTAATGCGCGGTGGCTTCAGACCACTGTTGCTGCAAGCTGGCGGCCAGCCCCTGCTCCAGCGCGGCCGTGCTCTGGCTGAGGGTCTCGGTTTTGCTGTGCTCACACAAGAGGCTGATGCCCGCCAGCTGCAGCAGGTGCATTTCTTTGGGCAGATCGAGCAGCTGTTCGCCTGCCACAGCTGGCACAGCCCCGCGCCGCAGCAGGCGGCATAGCCAGCGGCTATGGGCCGGGTGTTGTGGCCCGGCGGCAAATTGTCCTGGCAGACAGACCCCCGCGACGCTGGCGGGCAACTGGGCCAGCCAGTGCTGCAGCCAGGGCAGAACGGCTGGGTCGAGCCACTCGCCCTGATCCAGCAGCAGCAGCCAGTCTGTTGGTGGCAATGGGCTGTGCTGCAGGCTGCGCAGCAGCGAGCCGCCCATTGCCAGGGGCTGCCAGTGCGGCAGCAGCCGGCGGTAGTCGATGCGCCGGGGCTGATCGTCTGGCAACCTTTGTAACATGCCCAGCGTGATGCCTGGCGGGCTGAGCAGCTGCAGCAGGGCGCCCTGAGCAAGCGGGCGCAGCGGTGACTGTGCTGGCGCTGGGCGGGCTTCGCTCCAGGCCAGATGCTGCAGCCAGTGTTGCAAAGCATCCGGCAGCAGTTCCAGCCAGACCGGCTGGGCCGGCTGCCCGGCCTGGGCTGGCCGGGGCGGGTGCACGGCAAAGACGGGCCCTGCGGCCAGGGCCTCTGGCTGAATCTGCAGACAGCTGGCAGGGGCGGCTGAGCTTGAGGGCAAGGGCAAATCGCCCAGCCGGGGCAGCCAGATCAGGTGGGGATTGGCGGGTATCAAAGGGGTGCTGTGCTGACAGACCAGCCAGGGCCGCTGGTCTGGGGGCAGGGCCTGCCGGGCCCAGTGCAGGGCCTGCTGCACCACCGGGTGGGCGTGATTGCAGGGCAGACAGAGCAGCACGCCGTCTTCAGGTCCAAAGCTCTCCAGCCAGGTCTTGAGGATCAGATCGCCCCCTTGCTCCCAGTCCGGGGCGCTGGCCAGCTGCAGGCAGCGGGCCTGCTGCAGCTGGGCGCCCCAGCGCTGGCTCAGCAATTGCTGCAAGGCAGCGGCGGCACTCTGGTGGTCGGGCTGATGGCAGAGCAGGTTTTCCAGCAGCAGATAGGCCTGCTGGGGCTGACGCGGGGCTAGAAAGCGCCCCAGAAACAACTGCCAGAGGGCCGGCAGCTCCGGTGACTGCAGCGGCTGCAAATCCACGCTGGTATCAATACCGGCCGCCCAGAGGCTCAGCCAGGGATCTGCTGCCAGAGCAAGGTTTTGCCGGGCTTGCTGCAGCAGTGCCGGGGCCTCGGCTTCTGTACTGAGGGCCTGCAGCGCCAGGTAGCGGATGGCGTGCTCAGCGCCGCGCAGATCCTGCAGGGCCAGCCAGTGCTGCAGTCGTTCGACTGCCGGGCTGTCGTCAGGCAGCGCCAGCCCGGCCTGCCAGGGGCTGAGACGGTTGAACAGATTTTTGAGCTGCTGCAGCAAGGCTCGTACCTGATCGGTCTGGCCCTGCAGTGCGGCCAGTTTCAGTCTGAGCTGCAAGCCCTGCGGGTGCCTGGCAAAGTGGCTTTGCAAGGCGTTGAGTGCGCTCTCAGCCTGGATCAGATCACCTTGCTCCAGATGCAGCTCGCCCAGAAACAGGGCCGGCGTCAGCTGCTCCAGCGTCAGGTCACACCAGCTCAGGCTGGCGGGCATTTGCAGGGCCTGACGGAAGGCTTCGATGGCGGCTTTGAGCTGGTTTTCGCGGACGGCCTGCTGGCCTCGCAGGCTCCAGTAGAGCGGGTGCTGCGTCAGTTCGGCCTGCTGCTGCACAGCGCTGTTGAGGGCTGTGTTCAGGGCCTGGTGGGCTTCGTTTGTGGGCTGGGCGGCTGTCTGCAGGGCCTGCTGGCGCAGCTGCTCCAGCAGCACGCCGGCTGGCGGGGCCTGGGAGGCACTGGCCTGGCGCACAATTTTCAGCCGGCCCAGCTTTTGCACGGCAGCCTGGGGTTTGAGCTGCTGCTGCAACAGCTTTGCTGCACTGGCCTGATCGCCCTGGGCGTACAGCTGCTGACTGAGGGCAATGGCCACCTCAGCTGACAGCTTTGACTCGGCCTGCAGCGCTGCCGCTTCGTCCGGTGGCAGGGCGCTGAGGCCAGCGGCCTGTTGGAGTGCCAGGGGGCTGCGCCGGGTCTTGACCTGGCTGCTGGGGGTGTTGGCTGTGCTGGGTTCGGGCTTCAGCTGCAGTGTGAGCTGCAGTATAAGTCCGAGCGGATCAGCCAGCTCCAGCTGGCCTGCCAGACCCTGTGGAATCAGGCGGGGCAGCCACCAGAGCAGCCCGCCGCTTTTGTGGCTGCAGAGGCCCAGGGTATCGGCCGGCCAGTGGCGCAGGGCGGCCAGGGCGTTTGCATCGGGTGGCAGCAGCAGCTCGTTAGCCGTCAGAATCAGGCCCAGGGGCTGTGCGGCTTGGGCCATGGCCGCCAGCGCCTGGGCATAAGCCGCTGGGCGTGTGGGGGCTGTGATGACATGGCAGGGCCAGTTGGGCGGCAGGCTGGCTTTGCAGGCTGTTTGCAGGGCTGCCTGACCGGGCAGAACCAGCAGATAGACACAGAGATCCGGCAGGTCGGGCGGCAACGTTGGGCTGTTGGGCATCGGCCACATCCTTTGCTAAGCTGTAACGGCGTCCTGAATAGTGTATCAGGATTTGTGAATGGTCTGAAACAGGAGTTCTGCTGTGTCCGGGTTCATTGCGTCCCGATTCTGGTTTGGCCCCGTGGCCCAGGCTGCCGCCGATGCGCTCTGGCAGTCTGCCCTGCTGCAGGCAGGTGGGCGGCCTTTTCGGGTGATCGACGGCCAGATTGCCCTTCCCCTGGATGCGGCCTGCAGTCGCTGGCAATCTCTGCCCCGCTGGCAGCCTGAGCAGCCCGTAGTGGGCCTCTGGCCCCTGGAGCGCCGCTGGCCAGGCGAGCTGTTGCAGGCCGCCGTACCCACGGCCATGCTGCTGCGTCAGCCACCCGTTGTGACGTCACCTGGGCCAGCGCTGGAGACGGTCCTGCTGGCCGACTGGCCGGTCTGCTGGCTGCCCGAAACCAGCCAGGATCAGGCCCGGTTGGCAGCGCAGGCGCTCAAAGGCCAGCTGGCCGCGCCGCTGGGATTGTGGCCCAGTATTGATCGCACCCCTGTGCCGGACTGGGAGCTGTTGCTGATCTGTGCCGAGAGCCGGGCTTTCCATTCGGCTGAAGTGCAGGCCCTGAACAGCTTATGTCAGCAGCCCCGCGTGCTGTTTGCCTCACCGGATGAACCTTTGCGTCTGGCGCCCGTGCTGGCCCGCAGCCGGCGGGTCTGGCTGGCGGCCGATCTGCCCCTGGGCCTGTTTGCCCTCGCCCGGCAGCTGGGCTGTGAGATCTGGGCTGAGGCCTTGCCTGATCAGGCTTCTGAGACCTGGCCCGAGCTGTCGGCCGTCTCGCGGGTCTGTGATCTGCCCGCCCTGCCGGCACAGCTTGCACAGGCCGGTAGGCCAGAGGAGGCAATATCCCGACTGCAACTGGCAGGGTTCAAGTCAGCCGAAGCACGGGCGGCGGCTGTCGATCGCTTGCACGCCTTTCTGGCCACCGCGGCAGACTGGCCGCGCTGGGATCCGGCCTGGCCGGCAGGAACTGCTTACTGTCAGGCCTGGCAGGAGCCAGCCGCAAAAGATCAGGCCGATGTGGGCTGGCCCCCGGCGCTGGCGGCTCACGCCCGTCGATTGCGCGGGCCGCTGGCAGCCACCGAAGCCGCTGACATTGCGCGCGAGCTGGCCTTGCGCTGGCCCCTGGCCCTGCGCCTGCGCCAGCTGGCGGCGCGCCAGATCGCACGGTCTGCACCCGCTGGTGACAGTAAGGCTTCAGACGAGCCGGTGCTGGATGCCTGGCTGGCATGCCATCTGCAGCAGGCCGGGCTGCAGGGCAATTTGCCCGCCCCGCCGGGTGCGCTGGTCTGGGAAGGTTCTTTTGCGGCAGACGAAAGCCTGGGACGGGTCAACCGAGCCCTCAGCCAGCAGCTCAGCCAGACCGGACGCTGGCCTATGGTTTATCGGGCCAATCCCCCACTGCCCGCTGACAGCCTGCCGCTCAGCCCGACGGCACCTCCTTTGGCCCGTGTACTTTGGTTCTCACACCAGTACCCGCCGCGCTTGCAGGCCCCGGCGGCAGACTGGATCAGTATTTTGCCCTGGGAGTACGGGGCCCTGCCCCGTGACTGGCTGGCCCTGCGCCACAGTGCAGCGTGGATCTGGGCGCCCTCACGCGCGGTGTTGAAGGGTTTTGAGGCGGCAGGCTTTGCCTTTGACAGCCTGCAACTGCTGCCCAATGGGGTGGATACAGCGGTGTTTCAGCCCGACGGGCAAAAGCGCCCTTTGCCCGCCAAACGGCGCATGCTGTTTGTGGGCGGCTGCATTGCCCGCAAGGGCATCGATCTCCTGCTGCAGGCCTGGCAGCAGGCTTTTACGGCAGCAGACCCGGTCTGTCTGGTGATCAAAGATGCCGGGCTGCAGGGGCCTTACGCTCTGGCGCCTGAGCGTCAGCAGCTGCAAGAGCTGGCAGCCGATCCTACGTTGGCAGAAATTGTCTATCTGGATCAGAACCTGTCAGAAAGCGAGCTGGCCGTACTCTATCGCAGCTGTGATCTCTATGTGCACCCTTACCGGGGTGAGGGCTTTGGCCTGCCGATTCTGGAGGCTATGGCCTCCGGTTTGCCGGTGCTGGTACCGGAGCTGGGCCCGGCCCCGGAGTTTGTGCCGGAGGCGGCGGCTTACTGGCTCAAAGCCCATTATGTGTTTGATGCCGAACTGGCCAGGGCCCTGGATCTGCACCTGCCCGCCTGGTGGCTGGCCCCTGATCCTGAACACCTGAGCACCTTGCTGCGCCAGGCCCTGGCGGACATGTCTGTGGCATCCGCCTGGCAGGCCCGCCGCACGGCGGCCCGACAGGCTGCCGAAGCCTATGACTGGTCGGTGGTGGCACAGCAGGCTGAGCGGGCCCTGCAGCAGCTCCTGCAATGGCCTTGCCAGCAGGTCTCTGACTTATGTCTGCACTCAGCTGCAGCGCTGCCAGCGGCAGATTTGCCGCCGGGCTGGCGGGTCTGCCCTGGGGAGACGCTGGATCCTGCCGATCTGCCAGAAGGGCTGCTGCACAGGCCTGATCAGCTCACGCCGGCAACCGGCACCGGTGATCTGCCGGTCCTGTACTGGCTGTATGACTGGCAGCACTTGCCCTTGCGGCCGGATCCGGCGGCCTCCTGGCTGGTGGCGGACCGGGCCCTGGCCGAGGCCCTGCAGCAGCGTGGCGTGGCGCCACAGCAGATCGGTTTTCTGGGACTGGCTCCGCAGGGCCGTCTGCCTCAGACGCCGGCAGCCGCTGCCGGCGCAGTTCCAGCGGCGCAACGCGCCAGCTCCCCGGATACATGCCTGACGGCCTGGATCACCCCGGCGCAGTGTGCGCTGCTGGCCGATCTGCGCCCGGTCCCGCGCCAGCTCTGTCTGCTGAGCCCTGAAGCCGGACTGGCGGCGCTGGTGGCGTCACTGGAGCCTGTTCTGGCCCTGCCGGCCTGGGCGCAGACCGAGCCTGAACTGCTGATTCTGGATGACCCGGCGGCCCCTCCCGACAAGACTTTGCTGGCGCACAGCACAGCCCTCTGGCTGGGGGCTGAGGCCATCCCGCTCAGCTGGTGGCTGGCCGCTTTTGAGCTGGGTCTGCCGGTCTGGGCCTGCGGCAATATGATCTGGCCCGGCCACCCTGGTGTGAGCGTTTGTATCCGGGCGCGCTGAACTGGCCGGCGGCCCTTGCGCCTGAACAACGACAGGCCCGTGCCAGGGTGCTGCAGCAGCTGATTTTAAACCAGTCGCAACGGGCTGTTTTGCCTCCGGCCTGGCCGGGGATTTGGGGCGCTGAAAAGCCTTAAAACATGCTAAGCTGTGAGGCATGAGCAAGTATATTTTTATCACCGGTGGCGTGGTTTCCGGTATTGGCAAGGGCATTGTGGCCTCGTCCCTGGGGCGTCTGCTCAAAAGCCACGGCTTTCAGATTTCACTGCTCAAGCTGGATCCGTATATTAACCTGGATCCCGGCACCATGAGTCCTTATCAGCATGGCGAGGTGTATGTCACCGAAGATGGCGCCGAAACCGATCTGGATCTGGGCCACTACGAGCGCTTTACCGATGTCAATCTCAGTCGCCGCAGCAATATCACCACCGGGGCCATTTACCAGCGCGTGATTCAGAAAGAGCGCCGGGGTGATTACCTCAGCGGCACGGTGCAGGTGGTGCCCCACATTACCAACGCCATGAAGACCCATATCCGCTCCCTCGAAAGCGAGCAGACCGATGTCGTGATTGCCGAAATCGGCGGCACGGTCGGCGATATTGAGAGTCAGCCTTTTATTGAAGCCATCCGTCAGTTTCGCAAAGACGTGGGCCGCCAGAATATTTTGTATCTGCACGTGACCTGGATTCCTTTTATCAAAGCGGTCGGTGAACTCAAAACCAAGCCCAGCCAGCACAGCGTGATGGAGCTGCGCCGCCACGGCATTCAGCCCGATGTGCTGGTCTGCCGCAGCGAAGGGCCGCTCGAAGACGGCATCCGCGAAAAGCTGGCCCTCTTCTGCGATACCGAACTCCCAGCGGTGATCTCCTGTCCCGATGCCGAAGATGTTTATGAGGTGCCCTTTCGTCTGCGCCAGGAAGGCCTGGTGGAGCAGGTGCTGGAGCGCCTGCAGCTGACGCCGCCGGCAGCCTTTAACTGGGAAGGCTGGGACGCCTGGGTGCATCAGCTGCAGGCGGCCACCCGCTGTCTGCGCATTGGCATTGTGGGCAAATACGTGCAGTTGCCTGATGCCTATCTCAGCGTGACCGAAGCCGTGCGCCATGCCGCTGCGGCCCAGGGCGCGCGGGTGGCGTTTGTCTGGATTCAGGCCGACAATGACGAATTAAAAGCCCAGCCCGAAGCCTGGCTGGCAGGTCTGGACGGCATTCTGGTGCCCGGCGGCTTTGGTCTGCGCGGGGTCGAAGGCAAAATTGCCGCCATTCGCTATGCCCGCGAGCAGGGCGTGCCTTTTCTGGGGCTCTGTCTGGGCATGCAGTGTGCGGTGATTGAGTTTGCCCGCCATGTCTGCGGTCTGGAGCAGGCCCACAGCCGCGAGTTTATGCCCGATACGCCCCATCCGGTGATTGACCTGATGCCTGAGCAGCGCGAACTCGAAGACCTCGGCGGCACCATGCGGCTGGGGGCTTACCCCTGCAAACTAACACCCGGTTCACGGATGCACACCCTCTACGGTGCCGATCAGGTGGATGAACGCCACCGCCACCGCTATGAGGTCAACAACGACTACCGCGATACCCTCTCACAGCACGGTCTGCGCTTCTGCGGCACCTCTCCCGACGGGCTGCTGGTGGAGGCCGTGGAGCTGCCGGAACACCCGTTTTTTATGGCCACCCAGTTTCATCCCGAATTTAAATCCCGCCCCAACCGCCCGGGCCCCTGTTTTGTAGGCTTTGCCCAGGCGGCCCTGGCGCAGCAGTCTGCTTCAGAAGAGGTGACACCATGAGTCAGCTCTCAGAAGACCAGATTCAGGCCCTGATGCAGGCCGCTCATGCGGCCTATGCACACGCCTATGTGCCCTATTCCGGCTTTCCGGTGGGAGCCGCCGTGCTCGTGCGCGATCCTGAGCGTGCAGAGCCTTTGATTGTCAGCGGCTGCAACGTCGAAAACGCTTCTTTTGGGCTGGCGATCTGTGCCGAGCGGGTGGCCCTGACCAAGGCCATTTCAGAAGGTCTGCGTGATTTTGTGGCCGTGGCGGTGGTGGCCAAAAACGTCACGCCCTGCTTCCCTTGCGGCACCTGCCTGCAGTTTATTCGCGAGTTTGGGGCCGATACCGAGATCTTTTTTGAAGATACGCAGGGCCAGCGGGTGCGCCACACCATTGGCGCGATGCTGCCCTACGCCTTTACTGCCAAGGATTTGTCTGCAACAGCAGCACAAGATTTACACCCTGAAGGAGAACAATAACGATGGATATTAAAAAAGTCGCCGTCCTGGGTCTGGGAACCATGGGCTCCGGCATTGCCCAGGTCTGCGCCCAGGCCGGTCTGGAGACCGTGGCCTACGACGTCAAACAGGAATATGTGGATCGCGGGATCGCCATGATTCACAAAAACCTCGACAAAGGGCTCGAAAAGGGCAAATACAGTGCTGAACACGTCAACAGCACCAAAGCCCTGCTGCAGACCACCACCAATCTCAAAAGCCTGACCGATGTGGATCTGGTGATTGAAGCGGTGATTGAAGACATTCAGATCAAAAAAGAAGTCTTCCAGATTCTCGACGAAGTCTGCCCGGCCCATACCCTGCTGGCCAGCAACACCTCTTCGCTCTCGATTACCGAGATGGCCGCTGCCACCCAGCGCCGCGGCCAGGTGCTGGGCCTGCACTTTTTTAATCCGGCCTTTCTGATGAAGCTGGTGGAGGTGGTCAGAGGCCTTGAAACCACCCAGGAAACCATTGACTCAGCCTACGGTTTTGCCGAAAAGCTGGGCAAAACTGCCGTGCTCTCCAAAGACACACCGGGCTTTATTGTGAACCTGCTGCTGATTCCCTATCTGCTGGACGCTGCCCGGGTGTATGAAAACGGTCTGGCCAGTGCGACCGATATTGACAACGCCATGAAGCTGGGTGCGGGCTACCCCATGGGTCCCCTGACCCTGATGGATATGATTGGCATTGATGTCTGTGTGAAGGTAGGTGACATTCTCTTTGACGCCTACCGCGAGCCGAAATACAATGTGCCGCCTCTGCTGCGCCGCATGGTGCTGGCGGGTCATCTCGGCCGCAAGTCCGGCCAGGGCTTTTACAGCTATTAAAGCTGTCTGACCCAAAACAAAAGCCCCTGGGTAACCAGGGGCTTTGTTGTTGAAATGACCTTGTTGTCAGTCGCGGAACCAGCTGATGGCTGACGAAACGGCATTGCCGACAGCTGCTGCCCCATCACTGAGGGCGCGTCCGACGCGGGTGTCGCCGATGGCCTGCATTTGCTCGTCGCTGCCGAACACAGCATATAAACCGGCGCCGGCTGCTACCACGGCGGCACCGACGACTACAGCAGGTGCAGCGGCAACACCGACGGCCACCGCTGCAGCGCCACCAGCCACTACGGCGGCTGTATTGGCTACGCTGCGGCCTCTGTGCTCATTGGCGTCCTGGGTGCGTCCTTCAGCTTCTGCACGCTGGGCCTGCGTCCCTTGATTGACAGCATCATAAGCTGATAAGGCGGTTCCTGCAGCACCCAGAACGCGTCCACCAACGCGTGCACCTGTGCCGAGTACGCCTGCTGCGCTGCCTGCTTCGGTGGCTGCCTGGGCTACGCGACCCACCTGGCCTGCTGCTCGTGCGGCAGTCGCTGCCGTGCGTACACCCCTCGCGGCCTGATAGCCTGTGCGCCCGGCCTGATAACCTGTGCGGGTGGCACTGGCGATGCCCACCGCATCACTGGCACTGGGGCCGCTGCCTGTATTGCCTGAAGGGAAGCTGACGCTGTTGGGCTCACTGTCTGCTGCTGCACGGACCTGAACCTGATTGCGGCTTTCGGTACCGGGGGGAGCCGGTGCGGCTGGCGGGAGGGCTGCCGGTGTCTGCGGGGGCCGGGGGGGTGCAGCAGGGGGTGCTGCAATCGCAGGTGGGATGCCGCTGGGGATATTATTGGCAGGGGAGGGGAGTCTGGGCATATCTCAATGACCTCATAAGATGTTTAAACTGGCTAAGGAGAATATACCCCAAATCCAGTCAAAATATGCGCATATTTAAAAATAAATTAACGCAATGGACGCGGGCCACCGGGTCGGCCCGGTGCTTTGGCATCAGGTGTTTGACCCAGAACTTCACTGATCGAGTCAATCAGCATCTGACCCATCACGGCAGGCATGACCATACGCTGGCTTACACGCACCTGTTCAGACTTTAAGGCTTCAATTTCATTTTCCTGGACAGGTGGCACATAGCCAAAGTCCAGCACCAAAAAGTTATTTTCAAAGCGGGCCCGGAAAATATTGCTGATCTGGGTGGGGGCATTGATGTCTTTACCGAGGATATCGTCGCCATTGATTTCAGCCATCTGAAAGCTCCTTTTGTTTTATGCTAACAGTATACCCTTTTGCAGAGTGGGGTCAATGTCTCCATTTGGTCCTGATGGATGGGGTCAGCGCAACTGGTTGCTGCGCAGGCGCTGGTAGCAGTCAATGGTGCAGGCGGACTGGTAGCCAAGGTTACAGGCCATATTATAGTCTTCGCGGGCCCGGTAACAGTTGTTGAGCAAAAAGTAGTTTTCGGCCCGCAGCATATACAGACGGCTGCGATCAGGATTGGCCTGGATCAGCAGGTTCAGATCGTCCAGCGCTTTGCCGGGAAACAGCTTTTGCTGGGTATAGGCCAGCACGCGGCCAAAGCGCATGCTTTCGTCCTGTAGTTTCGGAGAAATGGCCTGACTGATTGACCAAAAAAAGGAAAGTGGCTTA
>JACYMC010000124.1 GCA_015272195.1 Candidatus Sericytochromatia bacterium | reverse complement strand
TTTCTGGGTTTGAGTGAGCCAAGCTTAGAGTTGCTTTTTGAGTTGCTTTTTGAGTCACCTGAAGGGGGCTTGGAGGAATTTTTGCTATTGAGGCCCAGCAGCTCTTCGATTTGCCGTGAGCGCTCTTTCAGTGCGGTATTTTCCGCTCTTAAAGCGGCATTCTCAGCTCTGAGTAACGCATTTTCATGCTCAAGCTGTGCCACTTTTTCTTCCAGATAAGCAATGCGTTCTGATTCTGTCATGTCTTTAGATTAAGCCGAGATTTGCGTTTTGGGAAGGGGGCTGAAGGGATACTCAGTTTTTATCTACTGATCTGTTTGTGAGAAATGCGGGTTAAAGGTTCTATATCAAATGTAAATTGGCAACCTTACACCAGAAAGAAGGTGTTTCTCAGCCTTGTAACAGATTAAACACAAGGGCCAGGTTTAGCTCACTGCTCCCAGCGAATGGTGTGAAAGCGCTTCTCGCCGACCGGGTGCAGAAAGAAGCCCTGCACGCCCTTGCGGGTGGCCATCATCTGGGTGGAGTGAAACAGGGGCACCCAGGGCGCGTCGGCATGAATCAGGGCCTGGGCCTGTTCATAGAGGCGGCTGCGTTCCTGCTGATCATAAATCTGCTGGGCATTGACCAGCAGCTGGTGCACCGCCTCACTCTGATAAAACGCGTAATTGGCCGCGCTGCCAATTTTCGTGTTGCTCTTGTCGAGCAGGGTGTACAAAAAGTTGTCAGGGTCACCGTTGTCGCCGATCCAGCCCATCAGGGCCATTTCGTGCTCACCGCCCGAGAGTTTGTCTAAGTAGGTGCCCCATTCATAGGTCACAATTTTGGCCGTAATGCCCACGGCCTTGAGATCGGCCTGAATGGCCTCGGCGATGCGCTGGGGCTGGGGCATATAGGGGCGGGCGATGGGCATCACCCAGAGCACGGTTTCAAAGCCCTTGCTCAGACCGGCTTCGGCCAGCAGCTGGCGGGCCCGTTCGGGATCATAGGGGTGGGGTGAGATCTGATCGTTATAGCCCCAGATGGTCGAAGGCATGGGGTTTTTGGCGGTTGTGCCCAGGGTGCCGTCGGCAAAAAAGGCCTTGACCAGGGCTTCTTTGTTGATGGCGTGGTTGATGGCCAGGCGCACGCGCTGGTCGCCATAGGGCTTTTTGAGGGCGTTCATGGCCAGATAGCCCACGTTCAGGCCCGGCTGGGTCAGCAGCTCCAGCTCGGGGTTTTTGCGAATGCGCGGCACGTCGTCGGGGTTGATGCCGTCCAGCACGTCAATCGCGCCGACTTCCAGCTCCAGCAGGCGCACGGCGTTATCGGGAACGGGTTTGAAGATCAGGCGCTCCACGCCCGGCTTCTCGCCCCAGTAGGCATCATAGCGCTTGAGCTGGATTTTTTCATTGCGAATCCATTTATCGAGATAATAGGGGCCCGTGCCGACCGGGTGCTTAAAGTAGTCCTCGCCGTATTTCTGAATCGCCGTGGGGCTGCTGATGCCCATGGTAAACAGGGCCAGGTTGGTCAAAAAGGTGGCATCAGCGCGATTGAGGCGAAAGACCACCGTGCGGGCATCGGGGGCTTCGACGCTGTCCACGCTGGCAAAAAAGAGGTGCCAGTATTCAAACAGGCCCTTAAAGCGCCAGGGGTTTTCGGGGTCCCGCTGGCGGTCATAGTTGAATTTGACGGCGGCGGAATCCAGCGGCGTGCCGTCATGAAAGGTGATGCCCTCACGCAGGGTAAAGGTCCAGGTCAGCTTGTCGTCAGAGATCACCCAGGACTCGGCCAGGGCGGGCTCCACCTGGGTTGACTCGCGCTGAAAGCGCAGCAGGGGCTCAAAAATATTCACCAGCACAGCTGAGGATTCACCGTCGGTGGCGTCGGCGGGATCGAGGGTCACGGCGTCTTTGCTCTTGCCAAAGATAATCACCTGATCGCGCTGAACTGGCGGGGTGACCTGGCAGGCGTTGAGGCTGGTGGCACCCAGTCCCAGGGCAAGTCCCAGCTGTAGAGCGAGCTTCACGCTGCGTTTGAGGCGGTGTTGCAGACCCTGGCGGGCAGGCTTGGTTAAAGAAGCGGGCAAAAGGACGTGTGTTTTCATAGCTGTTTAGGCATTCCTGTGATGTGGCCGCATTATACCGCATCTGTCGGGGCCTGTGCAGGCGCGGCAGGTTGTGCACTCAGGCTTTGGTTGGCCCTCAGCTCTGGCGCGCGCGGGTCTGCAGCAGGTGCAAAGCGGCATCCAGATCGCCAGCGGGCAACAGCTCACCGGCATTGACAAAGAAAATCTGATCGGCGTTGGCAATGGTGTTAAGCCGGTGGGCAATCAGCACCCGCGTGGTGTGGGCCGGCAGGCGATCAAGCGCGGCCTGCAGCCACTGCTCGGTCAGGGTGTCAATATTGGCGGTGGCTTCATCCAGAATCAGCAGGGCCGGCTGGCGCAGCACGGCCCGCACAAAGGCCACCAGCTGCTGCTGGCCCAGCGACAACCCATGATTGCCCGGCAGGATCGCGGTGTCGAGCCCCCGGTCAAAGCGGCTCAAAAAGCCGTCCAGCTCTTGCGCGGCCAGGCGCTGCAGCAGGGCTTCGGGGCTGAGCTGCTCAGCGTCCGGATGGCCGTAAACCAGGTTTTCGTAGAGGCTGCCGCTGAACAAAAAGGGCTCCTGCAGAATAAAGCCCACCGCCGCCGCGCGCTCCGATGGGCTGAGGCAGCGCAGATCGCGTCCCTGAAACAGAATCTGCCCGGCATCCGGGTCATAGAGCCGGGCCATCAGGGCCGCGGTGGTGGATTTGCCACCGCCGGTGGGCCCCACCAGGGCGTAGGTTTTGCCTGTTTCCAGGCTGAAGCTGACCTCTTTTAAGACCGGCTGCTGCGGATCATAGCCAAAGCTGACTTTGTCAAAGCAGAGCACCGGGGCATCCGGGTTTACGCCAGCGGATCTGCTCTCAGGCAGAACCTGCAGCGGATTGGGGGTCTGCAAAATGGCCTGCACGCGTTCCCAGCTAGCCAGGGCCGTCTGCAGCGAGGCCCAGAGCGAGGCCATCTGGCGCAGGGGCTCATAAAAGCGGTTGAGATAGGCAAAATACGCAATCAGCAGGCCCACACCCAGTTCACCGGCAGCGATCAGCTGCAGACCGTAGGCCAGCACCGCCAGCCGGGCCAGCTGAAAGACAAAGTCAAACACGGGCGTAAAGACCTGATTGGCCACCCCGGCCCGGCGGGCTGCAGCATAGGCCACCTGGTTGACTTCGGCAAAGCGTTCGCGAAAGTAATCGCGGCGGTTAAAGGCCGCCAGCACTTGAAAATGGCTCAGGCTCTCCTGAATATGGGCGCTCAGCAGGCCGGCCTGCTTGAGGTTCTGCTGATTGGCCCGGCGCAACCAGGGGGTGAGCACACGGGTAAAACCCACAATCAGCAGCACCGGCAGCAGGGCTGCCAGCCCCAGATGCCATTCCAGGCTGAGCATAAACAGCGCCGCACCGAACATGATGGCCAGACTGCCGATCAGGCGCACAAGGGTTTCTGAAAAAAACTGGTTGAGTTTTTCGGTGTCATTGTTGATGCGGGCCATCAGATCGCCGGCCTTGTGCTGCTGAAAAAAGCCCAGGGGCAAAGCCTGCAAATGCCCAAAGACCTGGCCGCGCAGGCCGTGCAGCACGCGCTGGCCCACGCTGCCCATCAGCAGAATCTGGCGGTAGGAGGCCACGCCGCTGCCGACCAGCGCCAGCAGCATCCAAAAGGCCATCTGCAGCACGCCGCCAAAATCACCAGCGGCCACAAAGCGGTCAATGCCGCGCGCCAGCAGCCAGGGCACCAGCAGGGTCAGCCCGGCGTTGATCAGCATCAGCAGCAATGCCAGGCCGATCGTGCGGCGCTCAGGGGCCAGCAGGGGCCAGAGTGAGCGCAGGCCCTGCAGCGAAACCGGGGTAGGTGTGGGTGCTTCAGGAGGCATGTTCAGGCTGCTCCGTATGCGCTGTATGTTCTGTGCTGCGCTGGGATTCAGCGATCTGCATGTATTCGGGTGAGGTCTGCAGCAGCTGGGCCGGGCTGCCGCTGGCCAGCAGCTCGCCCTCCATCAGCAGCAGCACCTGGTCAAAGCGGGCGGCGGTGGCTACTTTTTGTGTCACCAGCAAAACCGTCAGATCGGGGTAGACAGCGCTCAGCTGATCTAAAATCCGGGCCTCCGTGGCCGGGTCCACGCGGGCGGTAAAGTCGTCCAGCAGCAGCAGGCTGGGCTGGCTGGCCAGGGCCCGCGCCAGCATCAGGCGCTGCTTCTGGCCGCCAGAGAGATTCAGCCCGCGCTCAGAAACGGGCGTATCCAGGCCCTGGGGCAGACTGGCCACAAAGGCCGTCAGCTCAGCCACGGCCAGCACCTTTACCAGCTCAGCCTCTGAGAGTGCGCGGCCAAAAGCGATGTTTTCGCGCAGGCTGAGCTGAAACAGAATTGAATCCTGAAAAACCATCGCCAGACCGGGCGGCAAAGCGGCCCCGGCGTGCTCTGTTTTAAGGGGCTGACCGTCAAAGCTGAGCAGGCCGCTGTCGGCCTGGCGCAGGCCGGCCAGTACTTGCAGCAGCTGGCTTTTGCCCGCTGCTGTGGGCCCCAGCACGGCGGTTTTGCTGCCGGGGGCCAGGGCAAAGCTGAGCTGTTTGAGCACGGGGCGCTCATTGAGCTTCAGGCTGAGATCCTGTACCTGCAGGCTGCGAACCGGAGCAGCAAAGTCCGGCGCCACCGGCGGCACGGCGGGCAGATCCAGCAAAGGCTGCAGGCGGGTATAGGCCGCCGCAGCGCGGGCCATCTGCTGGCTGGTAAAGCCCAGCACCAGAATCGGGAAGATCAGCAGCAGCAGATAGGCTTCAAAGGCCGCCAGTTCGCCGAGGGTCATCTGCCCCTGAATCACCAGATAGCCCCCGCCGACCAGAATCAGCAGGGAGCCCAGGCCGGCGACCAGGTTAATCACCGGAACCAGGCTGGCAAACATGCTCAGAATTTGCAGACCAATCTGGCGGGCCTCGGTGTTGGGCGCATCAAATTTGCTTTTTTCCAGTGCAGGGGTGTTCAGAATGCGCACCAGGGCCGCGCCCAGAATGCTTTCGTTGATCACGCGGTTGAGGCGATCTACCACGGCTTGCGAGGCCCCAAAGAGCTGGCGGGCTTTGCCAAAAATCAGGCGAAAGGCAAAGCCCATCAGCGGCAGAATCAGCAGCACCAGCAGGGCCAGCCGCCAGTTGAGACTGAGCAGCAGCACGCTGGCCCCCACAATCAGCAGCAGCGAAGAAAGCATGGCTACCAGCACCTGCGACACAAAGAGCTTAATGGCCTCCACATCGCTGGTCAGGCGGGTGAGCAGGGTATCGGCCCCCAGATCCTGCAGGGTCTGCATCGGCTGATACGACAGGCGCGCCGCAATTTGCTGGCGCAGATCCCGCGCGACCCGCTCAGCGGTCAGGGCCTGCAGCTGGCTTTGCACCAGACCCAGCAACAGAATACCGATCGCCAGCCCCACAAAAAGCTGTAGCAGGGGCGTCAGACTGTTACCCGGTAAAAGGCTGGCATCAATGGCCTGGGCAATCAGACGCGGCAGCAGCAGGCTCAGGCCGTTGCTGCCCAGGGTCAGCAGCAGGAGGCCCATCAGCCAGAGACGGTAGGGCCGCAGCAGCTGCAGCAGGGCTTTCATGGTTGTTTCACCTATAACAGGTTCTCATAATACGGTTTCCAGACCCGGTCAAAACCCAGACCTACGCCCAGAATCACGCTGACCCCCAACTGGGAGGTTTCAGGAAGTTTACCATGAAACAGATAACTGTCGGCATAAAAGCGCAAAGAAAGATTGTGGGTCAGCGAAAACTTTACGCTCGACACCCACTGGGCAATCAGGCCCAGGCTGGAGGCGTTGTCATTGGGCGAAGGAAAGAAATAGCGCAGATCCAGATCATTGTTCCAGCTCAGGCTGCTGCCGAAGGGCTGCTCATGCACCAGCTTCAGATCAAAACCGCCTTCGAGGTTGTCCGGTATATTGAGATCCCGGCGCAGAGCCAGACCGGTTTTAAAGGTTTTGAGCTGGGCGCTGGCCGGAATACTCAGGCCCAGCACCCCGCGCAGCTCGGACTGCAGCGGATTGGGGCTGTTGGTGTTGGTATTGACGGTCGGCATAAACTCGGTGTCATAAATGCCTTCAAGATAGGGCGTCAGGGTCAGCGGCGTCTCAAAGGGCGCAAATTCAAACAGGCGCAGCTGCAGCTCTGACGAAAAGACCAGATCGTCCTGGTTGATGGTCAGGCGCTCCTGGGGGCCGGTCGCGTCACTTTCGTCGAGCAAAGAAAGGCCTTCAAACAGGGCGTTGAGCTGATTGTTAAAGCCCAGCCAGCGGTTGTCCCAGTTCAGGCCCAGTTTGGTGCGGCCGCCAAAGGTAAAACTGTTGGCTGAGGTCACGCGGGTGTCGCGCACTTCGCCGTAGGCATCGTTGTTCATGGCGTTATAGCCGCTCAGGTTGAGCTGCAGATTGTCAATACGCAGGCTGAGCAGGCTTTGTTTGTCGTGCCAGAGGGGCCTCACCAGGCGCAGCATTTCTGTAGCAGCATCTGGCTGTATGCTGAGCCTTTCGAGATAGCGCACCAGCACATTGCGCAGATAGACGCTCTGGGGCGCCGATTCAGATTGAAAGGGCAGGGTCAGTTTTTCCTGCTGGCGGGTGCCCTCCAGCAGGGGGCGCACCGCCGGCAGGCCTGAGACCCCACTGGGAATCAGCACCTTGTACACCGTGCGCTTATCGCCCAGGGGGCGTCCCCAGACCAGGGGTGCCGCCCCACGTTTGACACCGCCAAACAGCAGCTGGCTGTCGGGCAGGTTCAGCAGGGCCTTGAGCTGATCGCCGTTGAGATAATAGCGCGCCAGGGTGTCGTTCATGCGCAGACTTTCGTAGACCAAAAGTTTGGGCACCGCCCCTGGAATATTCAGTTCAAAGCTGTCTGAGCGCTTAAACACCACCACTTCGGCTTCAAACAGCTCCATCAGGGCATTCATTTCGAGGTTCAGCAGCATCTCGGCGGTAATAAAGGGCGGGTAGTACTCCAGCAACTCCGCGTCACTCAGGGGCCGGTAGCCGCCCAGCTTGCGGGCCGTTTCACGGGCCGTGCGTGATTTCAGAAACAGGGCCAGCAATTCCGGGTCCTGGCGAATGGCCTGCTCCAGATTGGGGATCAGGGTATCGAGGGCATCGGCATAGGCCTCCTGGCGCACGGCCAGAATATCCGGTAAAAAGCGCATGCTGGGCGGCAGGTCAAAGCGAATGGGCACCTGTTCATTGCGCATTTCCAGATTTTCGCCCCGCAGATTCAGTTCCACCAGATTGATGGCGTGGGCATTGGCGCTGGGCACAAAGGGGCGCGGACTGTCGAGCTGGTAGCGCTCCACACTTTCGCGCACATGCTGCAGGGGGGCTGCCGTATCGCCCAGGATCAGGTGCAGATCCTGGGCCGTATCGGCCAGCTGCTGCAGTTCGTCCCGTGGGGCGTTGCTCAGCACCACCAGCATGTCAGGACGGGCCTGGCTTTGCAATTGTTGTATGGCTTTTTCGAGGGCCGCTTCTGCGCTCAGAATTTCCAGATCCGCTTCCAGCTCACCGACATACTGCAGCTGTTTGAGGGCATAGGTATCGGCCAGGGCGATCAGGGCCACCTGTTTCTGGCCCAGACGAAAGACTTTATACGGTGGAAAGACGTATTCGCCCTGACGCAGAATCGAGGCCGAAAGATAAGGCAGATTATATTTTTCGGCCTCCTGCTGCAGGTTGTTGAGCCCGCCGCGCAGCTCGTTTTTGCCCACATTGAGGGCAAAGTAGTTGAGATCCTGGGCCATTTTGAGCGAGTGCTGCCGCTGCAGCGAAAGCTGGTTGGTGCGCACCGAGCTGAGGCCTTCCAGCAGATTGCCCGAATCCACAAGTAAATCACGCGGGCTGCGCAGGCGCTGCATCAGCGCCAGACGGCGGCTGCCCTCGCCCTGGGGTTTGCCCAGCATCAGCAGCTCCTGGGCGGGCACATTCTCGCCCCGTACCTGCATGCTAAAGCCAATGATCAGCTCCCAGTGCAGCGGGTTGCGCTGCATCTGGCCCGAATCGGGCAGCAAAAGCTGATAGACAGGGCCGGGATAGGTCACCAGCTGGGCCTGCTGGCTTTGCAGATGCTGGCGCAGATCCGGGCGGCGCTGTAAAAAGGCGTTTAATTCCTGCATCAGATTTTGGTCCGGGCTGATTTCAAGGTTCAGACTGTCATGGGCCTGCAGCACCTGCACCGACCGGGTTTCAACCGACATCGGCGGATCCTGCAGAAACTGATGCAGTTCCCGCACGCCAAAACCAGGCCCCCATAAAAATTGCCGGCCGGCGTGAAAATAAATGCTGGTTTGTGATACCGACATATCCCGGATGCCCAGCTCTGGCCCCCGGGCGCGCACAAACTCAGCACTCAGCACATAAGGGTAGCGGACTTCATAGCGATAGCCAGAGGCCAGGCCGCCCATATTGCCCGTATGAAACAGGGTCAGGCGCTCGGCCAGGGCGGGTGCTGCCAGCAGCAGCCAGCTTAAACAAAAAAAAGTGATCAGACGACGTATGCGCATGCGTTCATATATACCACAGGCCACCCTCAGCGGGGCCGCAAAACATGATGTTAGACTGTAGAGGCTGCCCTGCAGCACAGTGACAGATCCAGGAGGCCCCGATGAAACACACCCTGATAAAGCTTTATGAGCGCCTGGAGCCTTTTAAGTGGTGGGTTCTGGGAGCCGTGTTGCTGCTCTTTTTTTCGGTCAACTATATCCTGGCCAACTTTTTTATTCCCAACCAGCTCAGCCTGGCCGTGGGCGATCCTGAGGGTGAATACGCCCGCCTGGGCGCACAGCTCCAGGAGCGCCTGGCCGACAAAGGCATTGAACTGCAGCTGACGTACTCCGCCGGCAGCCTCGACAACCTGGTCCTGCTGGAACAGGGCACAGCCGATGCTGCCCTGCTGCAAAGCGGTCTGATTGAGCAGCCCAGCGCTTATCCGGACTTGACCAGCGTGGCCTCGGTTTACCATGAACCCCTGTTTTTGTTCTATCGCCGCAGCCTCAATCTCAGCAGTCTGAGCGATTTGCGCGGTCGTGCGGTGGCCGTGGGGCAGCACGGCAGCGGAACCTGGCATGAAGTTGAGCGCCTGCTGGCCCGCCACGACCTGCGTCCTGGAGATTTCAGCGCCCGCCACATCAGCCAGCAAGTGCTCACGGAACAATTGCAACAGGGCCAGCTGGATGCGGCCTTTCTGGTGGCGGGTATCAACAGCCCCCGCGTGGAGCAATTGATACGCGACCCTGAGCTGGCGGTGCTGCCCTTTGAACAGTACAAATCCTACCAGTATTACTTTCCGCACCTGGGCAAGCTGGTGATTCCGGCCGGTTATTACAGCCTGCGCGACAATATTCCTGCTGGCGATCTGCCCCTGATTACCCTCATGGCCACGGTAGTAGCCCAGCAGGACCTGCACAACCGCCTGGTGGAAGCCCTGCTGATCAGCCTGCAGGAAGTTCTGGCTGAAAGCCGCACCAACGATATGCTGCCCCTGTTTTCAGCCGGCAGCATTCTCTTCCCTTCAGAGCGCTTTACCGAGCTGCCCCTGCACCCCACGGCTGAGGTCTACTTCCGTGAAGGTCCCTCGTTTCTGGCGCGCTATTTTTCCTACCACGTTCTGTTTTTTCTGAGCCGCATCAAATACCTGCTGATCCCCATGCTGCCGGCCTTGCTGCTGTTTATTAAGGTCGCACCGGGGGCCTATCGCTACCGCCTGACCCTGATGCTTAGAGCGCGCTACAAAGAGCTGGTGGCCATTGAAAGCCAGTGGCGCGAAGACCTTGCCGCCGATCCGGCGGAACTGCTGCAGCGCCTGGCTGAACTCAGGGCCGAATCCGACGCGGAGCTGGCCAAAATTCCGCCCCAGTATCAGCGCGATGTATATGACTGGAAAATGCATCTGCAGCTGGTGCAGCGCGACATCGATGCCGGGCGGGCCTGAACCGGAAGCACTCACCTCCAGCCTGTGTGTCTTGGTATACTGGCGTCAATGACGATGCAATCATGAGGAGCATGCCATGAGCGACAAAGTTCCCGGTATTCAGCATATTATTGCCACCTCCAGTGGCAAAGGCGGGGTGGGCAAATCCACCATCAGCATCAACCTGGCCCTGGGCCTGATGCAAAAAGGCTTTAAGGTCGGCATTGCCGACGTGGATATTTATGGCCCCAGCATTCCTTCGCTGATGGGCCTGGAGGACGAGCACCCCCAGGTGCTGGGCCAGACCCTGATGCCGTTGCAAAAGCACGATCTGAAGATCATGTCGATGGGCTTTCTGGTGGGCCAGGATACCCCCGCGATTCTGCGCGGGCCGATGATCACCAAGTTTATTCATCAGTTTGTAACCGGCGTCAAATGGGGCGAGCTGGACTACCTGATTCTGGACCTGCCGCCCGGCACCGGCGATGCCCAGCTTTCGCTCTCGCAGCAGGTGCCGCTGACGGGTGCTTTGGTGGTCACCACGCCCCAGTCCATTTCGGTCAAAGTGGCCTTGCGCGGCCTGAAGATGTTTGAAAAGGTCAATGTGCCCATCCTGGGCATTGTTGAAAATATGCAGGGCTGGGCTACCCCCGAAGGGCCTTCACCCTTTCATGGCGGTAAAAAGCTGGCCGAGATCTCGGGGGCCCCTTTTCTGGGCAGCATCCCGATGGATCAGACCGTTGCCATCAGCGGTGACGAGGGCGAACCTCTGATGATTCGCTACCCCGAATCTGATGCCGCTCAGGCCTTCAGAGGCATTGTTTCGGGCCTGCTGGATCAGGTCAACCACCTGGCCGCTGCCCCGGCGGCCCTGGGAAGCTTTAAGTGGGACCTCAAAACGGGCGAAGGCAAGCCCAAAAGCTGGGAGGACTAAGTCATGAGCGACGCAGAAAAAACCAAAGCCTTTACCAAAGCCCAGACCACCCCGATTGGCATGAATCCTGCTGAAGGCGGCATTGTGATTCAGTGGCAGGACGGCACGGATCTGGTCTATGATTTTCGCGGCCTGCGCCTGGCCTGCCCTTGTGCCATGTGCATCGACGAAAACACGGGTGAAAAAATCCTGCAGCCCACCATGGTGCCGATGGATATCGAAGCCCGCAGCATTGAATCGGTCGGTGCCTACGCCATGCGCTTTTACTGGAGCGACGGCCACTCCACGGGCATTTATCCTTTTCCGCTGCTGCGCTACATCGGCGAAGCCCGCCGCGAGGCCCTGCAGGCGCGAGCCAAAGCCCAGGGGCTCTAGCGCGCATGGCTGCAGACCAACACGACGAGGCCCTCGACGCCCTGGTGCAAAGCTATATGGCCCATATGCAGCAGCAGGGCGAGGCCGCTGGCAAAACCCCGGAACAGATGGCCCAGGGTTTGCAGTACGCCTCGTTTATTCTGCTGTTGCGCCTGCTGCAGAATCATCTCGGCGAGGGCGTAGAACTCAGCGGCCCCGAGCTGTTGGCCCTCTGGCCCGGCAGTCCAGCCGCGCTGTTTGGCACGGTGGCTGAGCTGCTGCAGGTTTCGCAGGCTGAAGCCAAAGATATTTGTGCTGAGTTTCAACAGCTGGGCTGGCTGCAGAGCGATCTGCGCCCCAGCCCGGCAGGTCTGACCGTCGCCGGGCTGGCCAGTCTTTAGTCAGCGTAGGTGTCTGACACCCCTGGCATGTGGATCACCCAGGGCATTTTTCTGTGTGCATTGCTGATGAGCCTGACCTTTGGCGGGGTGCTGATCCGGCAGGCAATGCAGGGTGAAATTCCTCGCCGGCGGGGGGTGGGGGGGGGGCCGCTGCGCGCAGCAGAAGATCCCGCCGGTTTTTATATTTTGACCTGATGTCTGCAATGGCCTGATCCACACTGGCCATACCTTGCAGATCACAGCTGATCATCACAAACTTCGCTTCAGGCACCGCCTGACACAAGGCCTGATAAGACGCCTGGGCCCGCTCGCTTTCACGGTTTAACAAAAGGACTTCAGCCCCTTTTTTAGCGGCTTCTCTGGCGGCAAAAAATCCAGTGCCACTGGTGGTGCCGGTAATGGCCACGACTTTTCCGTGCATATCCTGGGTATGCTTTTCTATAACGGTGTCTAACCCGCATTTCTCACAAAGGTGCGTTCACATAAGGTGTAGGGTATATTTCGGGAGTTTTTACTGAACTCGGTAGCCTCTGAACAGGCCGTTTCACGCTTGA
>JACYMC010000024.1 GCA_015272195.1 Candidatus Sericytochromatia bacterium | reverse complement strand
CGCTGTTCAAGCGCTGCATTGTACAGCTGCTGGCACAAATACAGCCAGCGTTCAGCATTCTGTGTTGTTATTTCGTTCGCAGTGGCTTTGAATTTGTAGGTCTTGCGCATATAAATAGCATACTTGGTTGATGAGCCATTTTCAATGGCTACACCTTATATCCCCGACCTGAAGGACGGGGTTTTACGGTGTGCTTGATAAATCAGGCTGATAATCAGCAAACATTTTGTCGATATATGCGTTGTACGTCGTGGCATCAAAATTCAGACTGGGCTGAGCCAACTGTAAATCAGCCTGTTGAAATTCTTCGATCAGACTTCGGGACAGCGCGTTTTTAATGGTTTCAGGGCTGCTCAGATCCACCTGGGCCAGTTCATCTGTTAAAAACCATTTATGAGCAAAAGCCTGGCTTTCAGCCAGAGTGGCTGTACCGGCCAGAATAGGTCTTAAAGCCTGCAAGTCCTGTGTACTCAGTTCCAAAATACCCGCTATAATAAGGTCTTTTTCGGTCGCTGTATACTGACTGCCGAAAGCAGCAAAGCCCTCATTATCCTGGCTTGGCAGGCGGTTTAAAAGTGTTTTTCGCTGATCATAAACATAAGCTTCCAGATTTTGATGGATCTGATCCCGATTCAGTTCACCCTGGTGGTAGGCTTATAAATCGACAATAAAGGCACCAAACTGTCCGCCAGTCAGAACACTTCCAGGATCAAACTTCGCTTTCACAAAGGTTTCTTCATTCCATTGACCGGTCACTTCAGCACCAATATCCTGCTGAAATGCTTCAATTCTGGCCTGTTGCTCACGCGGAGCATAATCCAGCTGAAACTGGTGTTCGTCTTCAGGACCGCCAAACCCCCAGACAGCCAGGGCCTGAATGGTATTTGCAGCTTTTTTTTGTAACATCTGATAAGGGATGCTTTGATGTACTGAAAACAAATTTAAAGTGGGACCCACTTTTCCGGCCGTCTGCGCTAAGCTGTTTCCCGTGTTAAGCTGATCTGTCTCCAGGATTTGAGATGTTGGATGGATTTTGCTGAGGTCTTTTTTAGCTTCTGAACGCAAAGGCAGAGGCTCTTGTTGTGCCAGCAAGTGTTGAATTGCACGTAATGAAGAGGACATAAAAGCCTTCTGGAGCCTATTTTTATTTATTATACCCCATTAAAAAGCAAAGGATTTAACAAAAATGGCACTCAAGCCCATGCATCAATTGTTTCACTATGTTCAGCAGCGTGCCAGTCTGTTTTGGTTTGCCAGTGGTGCCAGTATCTGCAATAAAGTGCTTGACCTGATGCCGCCCTTGCTGGTGGGCTGGGTGATTGATTCAGTTAGTGGCACACCACCCGGCTGGATTGCGGCAATACCCGGTCTGGATACAGCCTGGAATATGGCGGTGTTTCTGGCGATTCTGGGCGTGGTCATTTTTGCCTTTGAAAGTCTGTTTGAATGGCTCTTTCAGCGCAGTTTTATGACCTTGGCCCAGGATATTCAACACCAGTTGCGTCTGGACGTATACCAAAAGCTGCAGTCGCGTGAAATTGCCTTTTTTGAAAACCAGCGCATGGGTAAAACCCTGGCCATCCTGAATGACGACGTCAATCAGTTGGAGCGCTTTTTAAATACCGGTTTTAACGAGATTCTGCAGCTGGTGGTGCTGTTTGTTTTTTCACTGACGGTGATGCTTGGAACCTCCTGGGAACTGTCGCTGATATCCCTTTTGCCCCTGCCGTTGATTTTTATGGGCTCACTCTGGTATCAAAAAAAGATTGCGCCGCGCTATGACAAAGTGCGCCAGAGCGTCGAGGCTTTAGCCAGTCGACTCGAAAACAATCTGGCCGGTATGCTGGTAATTCAGAGCTTTACAGCCGAGCAATTTGAAATGGAGCGGGTGCGGACCAGTTCCGAAGCCTATCGGGCGGCCAATTTAAAAGCCATTCAACTGGCTGCGTTATATATTCCGATTATCCGTATGGCCATTGCGGTGGGCTTTGGGGGCGTCTTGTTGCTGGGCGCTTACTGGGTGCTTGAAGGCAGCGGGCGTCTGAGTGTGGGGGAGCTGGTGTTATTTTCAATGCTGGTTCAGCGTTTGCTTTGGCCCATTACCCGACTGGGCCAGACTCTAGATTTATATGAACGTGCCCGAGCTTCAGCCCAGCGTATTTTTGGGCTGTTTAATACCGAAGCCAGCATCCAAAGCCCTGTTGAGTCCAAAAAATTGGGCCGGGCCAAAGGTGAGATCGCATTTAAAAACGTACATTTTGCCTATGACAGCGCCATGCCGGTTTTAAAAAGACTGGATTTTACCATTCAACCTGGTGAAGTGATTGGTTTTGCTGGTACCACAGGAGCAGGCAAATCCACTTTAATCAAATTGATTTTGCGCCTGTATGATCCCAATCAGGGGGCTGTCTGCCTGGATGGCCACAATCTGAAAGACTTGCATTTACAGGATTTGCGCCGCCAGATGGCTCTCGTGAGCCAGGATGTGTATCTGTTTCATGGCAGTCTGCGCGAAAACATTGCCTATGGCCTCGAAAACGCCACGGATACAGCGATTGAAGCGGTAGCACGCAAAGCTGAGCTGCATGATTTTATTGTGTCTTTACCCCAGGGTTACGATACCCTGGTTGGTGAGCGGGGCATTAAATTATCCGGCGGACAGCGCCAGCGTTTAAGCATTGCGCGGGCGATTCTCAAAGACGCGCCGATTCTGATTCTGGATGAAGCCACTTCGTCAGTGGATACGGAAACCGAACGCGCCATTCAGGTACACTTAAATGAGCTGGTTCAGGGCCGTACAGCCCTGATTATTGCCCACCGCTTGTCGACTTTACGTCAAGCCGATCGCACTCTGGTCTTAAAAGCCGGACAGATTGCCGAAATGGGTCATCATGAAGCCTTGCTGGGCCAAAACGGTATTTATGCCGACTTGTGGCGTTTGCAGGCCGGAGACCTTAATCCCACTTCCACTTAATGCTACAACCCATCGGGTCTGTGCTTTCCTGAGGGACTGGCTGGCCGCTTAACAAAGCGTTCAGACAGTCCCTTAAATCGTGCATCGTAACAGCATCAGGATCCCGCCAGTGGTTGTCGATGCGGCCCCGGTATTTTAAAATACCGTGCTGGGCCACAAAAATATGGGGCGTGCAAACGGCCCGAAAGGCTTTGGCCACGGCCTGGCTTTCGTCGTAAAGATAAGGAAAAGGAAAGGCTTTGTCTTTGGCCCGCTGCTGCATCGCGGCATAACTGTCTTCCGGGTAATTGCTGGCGTCATTGGCTGAAATTGCAATAAAGGCAACACCCTGAGGTTGAAAATCATGGGCCAGCTGAATCAGACGATCTTCATAAGCGACCGCATAAGGGCAATGATTACAGGTAAACACAATCACCTGAATGGGCTGCTCAAAATCCGTACTGTGATACGCTCGGCCATCGGTACCCAAGAGATTTTCAAAACCGGGAATGGGGGCACCAATAGGATAGGGATCCGAGCCGTGTTTTTCGACCAATACCATAAGCGATTCCTTTTCTATTCAATCCGTTGTCTGTTACGCTAACCCAAAAGCGGATGATCTGTCTGTAACCCCTTACCAAATCATTTTAAAAACAATAATATAGATTATAGTATATAAAAATAAAATGAAGACACAATTGCATCGATGCAATTTTTTTGGACCCGCAAAAATCAGGCCTTTCAAAAAAGGGGTGTCAGTACACCTCAGTGAGATAAAAAATGCGCTGACAGGCTTGTCGAGTTATTGTGTTTAAAGGATTTTTGCGCCAGATAAGATGAAGAACGGTAAACTTATTATTGAATATATGAGGCCTGAAACCCTTATTTTTCGTTAAACTTCATCTTTAATAATGTTTATTATTGAAAGTAAAGCACTTTTTCAGACCAACAAAGGCTTCCAGGCAGCCCAAAAGCGCAAAACACATTCGATAATCCCTGTTATCGAATGTGTTTTTATTTAAACCAGCAAGTCACTGGCTAACGACCGGCCAGCTCCAGGTTTTTGATCTTGTCCGCGTATTCCTGGGTGACGGTGTCCGGTAAGTTTGCACTTTGGGCTTCTTTTAAGGCTTTTTTGGCCTGAGTGAGTTGACCCTTCAGCAAAAAGTAATCGATCTTTTTGGTATGGGCTTTGCTATAAAGTTCTTCGGCTTCTTTAAGCAAGGGTCCCAGAACAGGCCCTTTTTCCAGAAAAGGCGCCAGAGCTTTGATGGCAGAAGAATAGTATTCCTGTTCCAGATAACGTTTGGCCAGGGCCATGTTTTTTTCCCAGGTCTGAAGGGCCGTTTCAGCTTCAGTCAAAGCCCGGCTGACTTCATTGCGCTGCTCAGGGCTTAAAACCGGATTGTCTTTCAGTTGACGAAAAGCCTCAACCCGCAGGGCGTAGGTGGGTTGTTCCTGAGCTGATTTTAATAAAGCGGTCTGATCGGACGAAGCGCTTTCAGCCGGCTCTGTCTCAGAGCTGGCTTCGGATAAAGCCTGCACTCCAACACCGTTATCAGCTGGCGGGGGTTCCTGGCTACTGATAACAGCAGGTGCTTGCGTTTGGCCTGAGGATCTTGCAGAACCGCCGGAAAGACTGGCCAGCAACACTACAATAACAATAAATCCTATTATTGCAGATAATATATAGTAGAAGATAAAAAAGTCGCTGGTATGGAACCACCAGGCTTTGGGGGGACTGAAATAAACGGGGGCCAATTGCTGGGGTTCAGCAAAGGTGTGATCGTGCTTCATGCTTCAGACCTGTGTTTCTCCAGAATGGTTTTAAGGCTTTCAGCCTGCTCGCTGACTTTCAGTAAATCCGCGCAAAAGGCAGCATAGCCCTGGCGAAAGCTTTCAGAAAACAACAACTTTTGCAAAATGGGCTGGGTGCTCTCGTCGTCAAACATATCCAGCAGATAATACGGAAAAGCGTGTTTTTGCAGCCCTGGCTGCGGAAAGTCGGGATCTTTATAGCGCAGAGGGTAGTTAATGTATTGAAAAATCGGCAGGCCCAGCGTCCACTCATTCATTTTGATCATCAGCTGGGCCAGTTCATACAACACCGGATGCGGTTTAAAAAAGGAGGTCAGGGTCTTTTCACTTTCGGTTTCATCTTTCCAATCCTGAATCACGCTGTTGCCCAGCACACACAGCGGGGTGCCCAGGGTCATGGCATCCAGCGTGGCCAGAGACCAGTTGTTATTGGCAATGATCAGATCACTGGCAGCCATAAAGGCCCGGTAATTGTCTTCCGTTAAATGAGTAAAATACTGAATCTCCACATTCAGATCAGGGATGGGATTGACTTCGCCCGGCGCCATCGAACCCACCACCAGAATCTGAAAATGCTGATCCTGAAACTGGCGCAGATAGAATACCAGCACTTCAATCGAAGCAAAAAAGAAACCCAGCAAGGATTGCTCCATGGCCATCCAGAGCAGGGTGGGATCAAAAATGACCGTAATCAGACGGGTGTCAGGCTTTAAAGAAAAAGACTGGCGCACCTGCTCGCGCAACTCGTGCTGGGCTGAACGCAGAGAATAATCAATCGGATTCCAGGGCTGCAAAGCAGGATTGGCTTTCAGGTCTTCGGGCAAAATAGGGGGAATGGGCTTGAGCAGCGTGATCGGAAAATCCAGGGGCAGAGGTTCTTCGCCGGCTTCAAAACGGTTTGGATTAACGTCAGGTTTTAATATCACCCGATCTTCTGCCGTCTCCAGCAGGTTAAAATAATCCAGTGCAAAAATCGGGGCTTTGGCTTCTGTCAGCCAGACGGGCAAAAAGTTCAGCTCTTCGGGCTTTAAAAAATACTGGTGCAAATCCAGCACAATCACCGCTTCGAGAGGTGTTTTTTGGAGCAGGCCGCGAAAGCGCTCAAGGTTGTTTTCCTGGTTTTCGGTCAATACCCCCACAATGCGCTCCGGGCGGCTGGCCACAAAAGCAGACGACATGCCGTTGGTAAACGCCACCACCTGATAATCCGGCGGCAGCTGCTGCACAAAGCGCTCAATCATAAAGGCATCATCATACGCCATTTCGCTGATTTGAATAAAACAGATGTACGGATTCATACTTTGATTAACCCCGGTTCCGGCGGATGATACTCCAGTTTACCCCGTCCCAGAGGCTTAGCCAACTCAGCCGCCAGCAAAGTTGCGGTCTGGGCCCAGGTCTGGGTGCGCGCCCGGATCAGACCGGCCTGCCTGAGCGCAGCCTGTAAATCAGGTGAGCGGGCGAGTAAGGCCATTTGTTCAGCCGCGTGTTCAAAGTCCGGAGCCCGCAGCCAGACCGTGCGTCCGGCATTTTTGCCCGCCACCATAGAGGGGCAGCGAATGTACAGTGCCGCATCGTGAGCTACTTCACAGGTCACACTGTTGTCTGACACCACCATTGGCAGACCCACAGCCTGGGCTTCCAGCAAAGGCATGCCAAAACCCTCACCCAGAGATGTCAGCACAAAAGCATCTGCCGCCTGGTAAAGCTGGGCCAGACGCGCCGTGGGCCAGGGCTGTTTAAAAGGATCATATTGCGGGCTAAGCATCACCTGCTCTGTCAGACCTTCGGCCTGAATATATTCCAACAATTCCGGGCTGCTTTCGGTGTGCAGATAAAGCCGGCTGCGAACAAAAATATCCGGGGCCTGGCGCTGCAGGGCCGCAAAAGCCGCCAGAGTATATTCCAGACCTTTGCGCCAGAAGTGATTGGCCACGCATAAAAAGACAAAAACACCCTCTGGCCAGCCCAGGCTCTGACGCAGCGCCTGTTTTTGCTGTGGTGTTACGGGGTAAAACTCTTGCAGATTAACGCCCAGCGGCACTTTGCCCCAGCTTTCGCGGGCGTCTTTTTGCAGCTGGGCCAGCCCAAAATCGGCCAGGCCCAGCAAATGATTGCAGCGCTGTAACAGGGGCTGCAAGGGCTGTGGATTCTGGCTGCGTTCATAGTCTACGGTAAACCAGCCCGTGACAGGCCCCTGCCAGGCCATCAACTCCTTGCGATAAGGCAGAAAAAAGTGAGCATCCGCATGCAGCAACACATTGTCGGGCTTTAGCTCGTAGAGCAAATCGCGCAAGCGCCAGGGGTGCTGATCTTTGTTTGGGTCGTCCGGGTAAAAGTGAACGCCCTGCCAGACATGCACCTCACCGTGATAATGCCAGGCCAGATGATGGACATCATAATAGCGCTGCAGTATACCGGTCTGATAAATTTCATGCAGGGTAATGCCATAGCCTTTTTTGACCTGGGGATAACGGCAAAGTACCAGAATCCGGGGCTTTTGTGTGTAAACAGCCAGTGTCTGGGCCAGAGACTGCCGGGCCAGACGCGAAGCCATGCTTTCAGGATGTGGACCTGTAAAAGGCTGCAGACAGGGCCGGGTGTGTTCGGGGCTGACAAAATGCGCCGGGCGCTGGCCGTCTGAGCCATAAAGGCTGTACATAAAGCGGTTTTTAGCTTCTGTGACTTCTAGCCGGCGCACGTGCCCATAATGATACACACGGATCTCTGTCTGGCGCAGCGCGTGCACTGCTGAGGGAATCAGACTTTGGGTCCAGGCATCCCCCTCATGCTGGCCGTAGCCTTTGCGGCTTAAGCGGACACATTGCTGATACCAGCCAACACTCGTGCCCTGCGGCCCCACCACGGTGTTTGTATCACCGTAAAAGTGCAAAACATTAAAAATAAAACCATGTATATTCTGATAATGACTTACATTTACCAGCTCACGAATTTTGCGTGCATCAGCATTTAAATAAACCTCATCTGCCTGAAGATGCCATAACCAGTCTCCGGTACAAGCTGCCATGGCTTCTTCAGCCGCCAGCCGAATCAGTGCCCCGTCAGGGGGCTTATCTTTTACTGTCCAGAGTTGACTGGGCAGCAGGCGCAGCTGGGGATAGTGGGCCGCCAACTGTTTAAGCTGGGCGTAGGTACCGTCCGGGCAAGGGTCAGCATAAGTGACCACCAGCTCATCCACCACGGGCAGCACCGATTGCAGACTCTCTATAAAAGGGTAATCAAACGCCACGCCCTGATACAGATAACTGTAAGCACTCAGGCGCGGCGGCGGCCCACCTTTAAGCTGGCCGGTACGCTCCAGCCAGATGGCCAGATCGCTGAGATCGGTCAGGCGATCGAGATGGCGCACCAGCCACTCCAGCTGGCCCAACGGGCGCTGGCCCTGCAGATGCAGCAAGCGCTGCATCTCACTGTCATAGGCCTGACGCAGGCGCAGGGCGTGGTTTTCGGGATCCAGCAGCGTTTTGTTCTGTGCCCAGCGGATCTCGGCATAACGCAGCTGGCGCTCAACATATTGACTGACCGTGTGGTAAGCCTGATGCTGAATGGCCAGGGCAGGATCCGGGCTCTCCAGATAAGCAGCCTGGCCTTTGAGCAGCGTGGGATGCTCATGCACCCGCCCGGACCAGGAGACTGACTGGGACTGAAACAGCCGCAGCTGATAATCCGGGTAAAGAAAGGGCAAGTGCTGCCCAAAAAAGTGATTGCTGCGCGGCAGCCAGTAAGCCGTTACCTCCGTGGCCTGGCAGGCGGCCTGAAGCGCCGGCACCCAGGCGGCCGGCACCTGCTCATCCGCATCCAGTACCAGGGTCCAGGCGTGCCGGGCCTGCGCCAGCCCAAAATTGCGCGCTTCATCCACACAGGTCACGGGCACATGCCGATAAATACGGGCGCCATGGGCTTCAGCCAGGGCACAGGTTTGATCCTCACTGTACATATCTATCAGCAGCAGTTCATCCACCCAGTGCAGCGAGTCCAGACAATCCGACAGGATCTCAGCGGCGTTGCGGGTATGCACAATGGCCGTTATCCCTGGCTTAAGCTGGGTAGGCCGGCGTTTAAACACAGCGGCCCCGTGGCGAACCTGCCAGTCTTCCTGGATCAGATAATAAGCGGGATCGGCTTTCAGGCGCAGATAGTTGCGGTGGTTTTTATAGGTGTTGATATCGTCAAGCACCAGAATCCGGGTGCCATAGACCGCATCCAGATCTGCCGGGCCACTGAACTCCCCACCGTCAAGCACCACCATATCAAAGGCCTCTATACCCAGCTGGGCTTTGAGGTGGGCCACACCACTAACCGGATTCGGACCGGCAGCATAAGCAGCATACAGGGCACGTTCGCCGGCCAGCCACTCCAGGGTCTGGTTCAGGGGCAACTGACGCCAGCGCGTGGCATAGGCCTGCTGAAAGGCCTTCAGATCTTCAGGCGTGGGGTACTGCAGCGGATAAACCGACAGAAAGGGATAAGCTTGTACCCAGTCTGCGCTGCAGTGATTTTGTAGCTCGGCAAAGCGTTCAGGATCGGCTTCCAGACAGTGCAGCATCACAGGCTGGCGGTGCTGACGCAGGGCTTCGATCAGTATGCGTGTACTGCCCTGCCCATTGGCAGAGCCGATTTCGAGCACGTGCTGCAAGGGTTCTTCGCGGGCCATCTGATACAGCCAGCGGTAAAAAGGCTCTGCGTCCAGCGCAGCAATCAAAGTGGCATCCATGCCCACAGCATAAACGATTCCCGGCCCGGCGACAATGCAGCTGAATTCAGCGGCTTTTTTTGAAGAATCCCCTTTGTGCCTCTCACAAAACCCGTTATAATAAGATTCAACTGCAGTCGCCCGACAGGGTAAAGCTCCTTAAAAGCGCATTCGCAGCCCTTTGGCACAGTAGCTCAGTTGGTTAGAGCACTCGGTTCATACCCGAGTTGTCGCTGGTTCGAATCCAGCCTGTGCTATTTAACAAAAGCCCGCTTTGTAAAGCGGGCTTTTTCTGTCACAATACTTTGTATGACCACATCCTTATGCCATACCCGCTGGCAACAGCGCTACCCCGAAGCCTGGCAAACCTTTCAGGAAGCCCAGGCGAACGCGGACGCATCCTTCAGCGACTTTGTGCACTACCTCTTTCAGCACAAACTGATTTCACTGGACGATCTGGCGGCTCACTATCTGGAAAAAGGCATTGAAGTCACCCAGGTTGGCTCCATGAGTGAGCTGACCGGCAGCAGCCCCCCGCCGCAGGAGCGTTATGCCCTGCAGGATAAACTGGGCCAGGGGGCCATGGGTGTGGTTTACCTGGCCAAAGATCAGGCTTTGCTGCGTCAGGTGGCTTACAAAGCCCTGCTTTACAATGCCGGTGAGCCCCTGCCGCCGATTGCCGTGCGCCGTTTTTTAAATGAGGTTCAGATCACCGCCCAGCTGGATCACCCGCACATCATTCCGATTTACCAGCTGCTGCCCAACCCTGACGGAGGCTGGGGTTATACCATGAAGCGCATCCAGGGTCAGACCCTCAAAGAAATCCTGCATGACTGCCGCAAAGCCTGGGAGCAAAATGCACATGCAATACCCGAGCACCTGAGCCTGGAGGCCTTGCTTGAGATTTTTCTCAAAGTCTGCGATGCGCTGGCTTACGCTCATCTCAAAGGGGTCATTCACCGCGATCTGAAACCGGCCAATCTGATGATTGGCCCACATCAGGAAGTGTATGTCATGGACTGGGGCATTGCCCGCCGCATCTCAGATCCCGTCTCAGATCCCGATAAAACCGACAGCACGGCACAGCCAGACTTACAGGCAGACCCGGACGCCACTCAGATGGGTCAGATTCTGGGCACTCCACGGTATATGTCGCCCCAACAGGCTGCAGGTAAAAACGCCGAACTGGATGGGCGCAGCGATCTCTTTGCCCTGGGACTGATTCTGCACGAAATCTTAACCCTGCAGCCCGCGTTTCAGGCCCCTGACCAAATCAGTCTGCTCAAAAAGGTTTTCAAAGCCGAACTGGCCCCAGCGCAGGCCTATCATCCCCGGCGGCCCGTACCGGCCCCGCTGGCTGCGATTGTACACAAAGCCACGGCCCGCAAGCCGGCCGATCGCTACGCCAGTGTCGCCGATCTGGCCTATGACCTGCGCCTCTGGCTCCAGGGTGAGCCGCTCAGTGCGTATACTGAATCCCGCTGGGAGCAAAGCCTGCGCTGGGTACGCAAACACGCGTACACCGTTGGCGTCAGTACCCTGGCCCTTATCAGCGGCTGCTTATTGCTGATCGGCGGCAGCGTTTTTTATCAGCTGCAGCTGATGCAAAGCGCCCAGCACCAGCAAAACCTGCTGGCCAGCGTTTTCGGCACGGCCACCCGACGGGCCCAGACAGCGGATCAGGTCTTTTTGCGCCTTGAAAGCCAGCTGAGCGGCCTGATTGCCGCAGCTGAACAGGCTTTACAGGCCCCACCAACCACAGTCACGGTGTATTTCACACCAGATTTTGTGCAGGCCAGCACTGCGCCCCCTGATTTTGGACCGGCCCCGGCCTATCAGCGCGCTGTCAGCCTGGACTGGCCCGGCGTACAGCTGGCGCCCGGCGCCGATGGCCCACAGGCCCGCGCCAATGCCCGGCAACTGATGGCTTTGCGCCAGCGACTCTGGCAGATTATCAGCATGGGTCAGCCGGCAGCAACAGACCGGGCTGAAGCCGCCGCGCACCTGCGCACCCAGGGCGGCGATCTGACCTGGGCGTATATCGGTCTGCGCAACGGTCTGCATCTGAATTATCCGGGCAAGGGCAGCTACGCAGCAGATTATGACCCACGCCAGCGGCCGTGGTATCAGACGGCCCGGCAGCAGAACGGTATTTTCTGGGGCCAGCCCTATGCCGATGCCTCCGGGCAGGGCCTGTTGCTGCCCTGCCTGGGCAATCTCAAAGATTCCGCGCAGCAACATCTCGGTGTGGCAGGCCTCGAAATCTCGCTGACCCGCTTTTTGCAGCGTCACTTGCTGCTGCCTGAACACCCCGAAGTGCAGCAGATTTTTTTACTGGACCGTGCCCAGCGCCTGCTGGCCCAGAGCGCCAATACGCCAGCAGCAGACATCACGGTTTACAGTAAACCACAGCCCTGGCAGCCTGAGGGTGCCGGCACCAAAGGCCTGGCCGAAGGGCAGAGCAGTCATCTGCAAACCGAGGACAGACTCTGGGTCAGCATTTTCTTGCCTTCGATTCACGCTTATTATGTGCTGGAAATCCAACTTGGTTAAATTAAGTTAATTTTTTAGCAATATTTAGACTAAGATTTCCGATAAGATCAACAGATCAGATCAGCCAAGGAGTCCTGTATGCAGATTCAATCCCTCTCTACCGCTTCGCTTCAGCCGCTCACCACGCGCAACAACAGCGTGGTCCAGCAGGCCCGCAAAGCCCCGGCACAGCGCACGCCGGGTGTCCTGGGAGATACCACCCGTCTGTCAGATCTGAAACAGGACAAAAGCCGTCCCGTGCTTTACCCCGGCCTGATCGGCCTGGGCGCGGGGGCCGCCGTGGGCGCTGGCATGGGCTATCTGCTGCCCACGGTCAAAGTGGGTTCAGGTATCGCCATCAGCGCTGCTTTTGGCGCAGGCGCCGGGGCAGCAGCCGGAACAGGTGCCGGTTATGTCGTCAACAAATGGCTTGACGGCAAAGTCAGCAGCACCGCCGCTGGCGCTGGAGTCGGGCTGGTGGCCGGTGCCGCCAGTGGAGCCCTGATGGGGGTCGCTCTGGGTGGCCATAAACTCATGAATGCTGGCTTTATGGCCATACCCGGCGCCATCGCTGGCGCGGTCAGCGGCTTTGCTGCTGCGCAGATGCAAGCAAAATAATAAGAATGTCCGTATCCCTTCAGGTGGGTGATTTAGCGCAGCCCTTCAGAAACCAGCGAAGGCATA
>JACYMC010000108.1 GCA_015272195.1 Candidatus Sericytochromatia bacterium | reverse complement strand
CACGACCTCGCTGCGGGACGAACGTCAGCGCATCTGTTTCGGGCCAACCAGCTTCGGCTCTGGTTTTCAGGGCTGGCGTATGTTCTGGTGCAAGCGATTCGCCGGCTCGGATTGACGGGCACAGAGCTCGCCAAAGCACAGGCCGGAACAATTCGGCTCAAGCTGTTGAAGGTAGCGGCGCGCGTCCTGCATGTCGGTGGGCACCTGATCTGTCAATTGGCGAGCGCGTGCCCCTTTCGTTCTCTGTGGGGACAGGTTCTGAAGCGATTGCGAATACCGTGAGCCTGAGCCCCTTCACCAAGATCTCAATCGCCTGAAACCAGGTTATCTTTGGCCTGTCGTCTTTCACCCAGCGAACGAACAAAGACAATGAATCAAGCGTGAAACGGCCTGTTCAGAGGCTACCGAGTTCAGTAAAAACTCCCGAAATATACCCTACACCTTATGTGAACGCACCTTTGTGAGAAATGCGGGCTAAAGGCAGGGCAATGGACTGGTGAGCGCCTGTGTTACCAGCGCTTTCAGCAGCGCCGTTACAGTGATTATGTGCGCATGCGCGGCCCTCAGTGGCGTATTGAAGTGGCCGCCTGGCAAGGGTTGCTGCTGGCAAGTGTCAACGGCCAGGCGCTGGGTTTATGTGAAGCGGCCCGGCAGCAAGCAGCGCACAGCCGCTGGGGGCTGTATCTGTACGGCATCCCGGACAACAGCCCGGCCCGGGTTACGGCGATACAGCTTCACAGCCTGTAAACAATTCAAAGGCTCCCTGAACGGCTCAGATCCGAAACACGCCGTAGCCCTCAGTACCCTGCACCGGGGCATTGTGACTGACCGAGAGGCAAATGCCCAGCACATGGCGGGTATCGCGCGGGTCAATCACCCCATCATCCCAGACCTGGGCCGTGCAGTACCAGGCGCTGGACTGATCTTCAACCTGCTGGCGGATGCGGGCTTTGGCCGCGGCGATCTTTTCGGGATCCAGATCTTTGCCCGCCTTGTGGGCGGCCTGGGTCTGCACGGTTTCCATCACGCCCACCAGCTGATCGGGCCCCATCACCGCCAGACGGGCATTGGGCCAGGCAAACAAAAAGCGCGGCTGGTACGAGCGGCCCGACATACCGTAATTACCAGCCCCATAAGAAGCCCCCATCAGAATCGTAAAACTGGGCACCTCTGAGCTGGCAATGGCGTTGATCAGCTTGGCCCCGTTTTTGATAATGCCGCTCTGTTCATAGGCCGTGCCGACCATAAAGCCCGTGATGTTCTGCAAATAGAGCAGCGGAATGTGCTGTTTGTTGCAGAGCTGAATAAACTGGGTGCCTTTATTGGCCGACTCTGAAAACAAGACCCCATTATTGGCCAGAATGCCCACCGGGTAGCCGTGAATGCGGGCAAAGCCGGTCACCAGGGTTTCGCCGTAGAGCGGCTTGAACTCGGTGAATTCAGATCCGTCCACCAGCCGGGCAATCACCTCACGGGCCTCAAAGGGCTTGCGCACATCCACCGGCACAATGCCCAGCAGCTCTTCGGGATCATACAGCGGCGGGCGCGACGGCAGCGGTGGCGGGCCGGTTTTGGGCCGCTGCAGGCGGCCCATGATTTCACGGGCCTGGCGCAGGGCGTCGTGTTCATCAAGCGCCAGCCAGTCCGAAAGCCCCGACTGGCGACTGTGCATCAGGGCCCCGCCGAGGGATTCCTCTTCGGCGATTTCATTGGTGGCCATACGCACCAGCGGCGGCCCGGCCAGATAGGCCCGCGCCTGGTTTTCGACCATGATCACATAGTCTGACATGCCGGGAATATAGGCCCCGCCAGCGGTACAGGAGCCAAACACCACCGAAATACTGGGAATACCCGCTTTGGAGCGCCGGGCAATCTCGCGGAAGGCCGCCCCGCCCGTGTTAAAAATGCTGGCCTGCTGGGTCAGGTCAGCACCGGCTGACTCAATCAGGTAGATCATGGGCAAACGGTTTTCGACAGCGATCACGTCCAGACGCTGGCCTTTGCGCACGGTGGAGAGATTCATGGCGCCGCCCTTGATGGTGGGCACTGAGGCATTGATCAGCACCTCCACCCCGTTGACCAGGCCAATGCCGGCAATCATGGAAGCGCCCGGCTCCGAGCCGGGTTCATGCAGCCCGGCCAGCGGCATCAGCTCCAGAAAAGGGGTGTCCGGGTCGAGCAAAAGCTGCACCCGTTCACGCGCCAGTAGCTTGCCGCTGGCCTGGTGGCGTTCCCGGTAGCGCGCAGGGCCTTCCTGCTGGCTGAGCTGAAGGTATTGGGTCAGCTGATCCAGCAAGGCCAGCACGGCCTCACGATTGGCCGCGAAGCCTGCGCTACGGGAACTGATCTGACTGACAAGCACGGTGGGGGTTTCCATGCCCATATCTTAACACAGCTGCTTGTCTTTAACCCTGTGCAATGCGTATGATCAGAACATTAATATCAAGCTCTATACTGAGAGGCAAACCATGGCCATTGCAAGCGAACGATTGATTGACGTGCTGCGGCAGACCGTTGTAGCACTCAAAGACTCTGACCAGTACCAGTGGGGCCATTCCGGCGCCTGTAACTGCGGGCACCTGGCCCAGGTGCTCACGGGCTATGACAAGGCCCAGATTCACTACTGGGCCATGCAAAAAGGCGGTGACTGGACCGATAACGCCGGTGAATACTGCGACAGCAGTGGTTACGAAATTGATCGCGTGATCGAAATCATGCTCCAGGCCGGCCTGCAGATTGAAGATATTCAGGATATTGAAAATCTTTCCAATCCCCGCGTGCTGCGCAGTCTGCCGCCGGATCAACGCCAGCTGCAGCGCCACCTCAAGGCCGATGTAGTCAAATACTTTGAGGCCTGGATCCACCTGCTGCAAAGTGAACTGGACGGTCAGAGCCCGCAGATGGACTGGGTGGCCAGCCGCAGCGAACCCCAGAAAGAAGTCGTGATTTACGACTCTGTGCCCGAGCTGGTGCTCAAAAGCTGAAATCTGAGATTCAGGCCTTGCTGACCCGCAAAAGCGAATTGACTTCGCCGTGCGGCGTCAGTACGCTTTCTGCGTCAGGGTCACACTGCCAGCGGCCGTCAATCACCAGCTTGTACTGATAAGCCCCCGGCGCCAGCGCCAGCTCACACTGCCAGCCGTCAGCCGTCCACACAAAGGGCTGACTGGCCTGCCAGGCGCTAAACTCACCGGCCAGCAGAACCTGCTGGTACCCACGATCGGGCAGGCTGAGACGCAAAGGCACCGGTGCATGGTTAAAGCGAATAAACAGATCAATGTCTTGCGCCACTTCAGCGGTATTAAAGCCAAAGCCCAGCGCATGGCCAATACCATTGTACAGACTCAGCTTTTTACGTCGGGCCGGAATCAGGGGGTAAGCCGTTAAAGCATGATCTACCCTGACATGGGGGTCATCTACGCTATGCATCACCAGGGTGGGGCAGTGCAGCTGGCGCACATGCCAGGCCGCGGCAGCGGTGGCCTGCTTGACCTCACGCATCCAGGGTCGGGTGGGCTGCCAGCGGGGTTCTTCCATGGCGGGGGCCGAAAGTGCCACCACACCGGCCAGATCAGCCCCCTGCTCAACCCCCAGCAGATAGGCCAGCGAACCGCCAAAGGAAGAGCCAATCACATACACGGCCTCAAACTGAGTCCGCAGGGCCTGCAAGGCATCGGCGGCTGCGTGGTAGCAATCCAGCCAGCTGGTTTCGCCGCGCTGCAGGGCCGCCAAATCATGATGGCCCGCCAGCAAGGGTGCGTAGACCGCATAACCCATGCCAAAAAGCTGCTGAGCCAGCGGACGGCTGTTGCAGGGACTGGCAGCGGAACCGTGCAGCAGCAGACAGGCGGTACGAAACTCGCCGGTCTGTAAAAAAAACGGCAGATCAGCTTCTGCCAGCCCCAGAGCCTGCAAGCGTGCGCGGCTGGCGTTAACCTGGCTCAGCAAATCACTCACCGGTCTAACCCGGCGGCCATTTTAAAGGACGTCCGGCCAGCAGGTGCAGATGAATATACTCCACGGTTTGCTGGGCGTCGCGCCCGTTGTTGACGATCACGCGATAGCCGTTTTCCTGAATGCCCAGCTGCCGGGCCACACGGGCAGCCCCCTGAAAGAGCCGGCCCACGGTTTCAGCATCCTGCTCAGGCAGCCCATCAAAGCGAGCCACCTTGTGTTTGGGGATCACCAGCACATGCACCGGGGCCTGGGGATTAATATCGTTAAAAGCGAGAATATCGTCATCTTCATAGACTTTGTCGCAGGGAATCTCACCGGCCAGCATTTTATCAAACAGGGTCATGATTTAATCTCCTATTCCCATCACTTTCCACAGACCATCTTCATCCTGGCGCACCAGGATCACGCCGTGTTCAGCGTTTTCACCCAGGCGCACGCGCAGGGCCACCACGTACAGACGGGTGTCCGCCAGATCCGCTTCCTGAATGCGCTCATACAGCGCAGGCATCACCACACGGACCTGTTCCAGAGTCATAAAATGGCTGCCTTCCACCTGAACGTCAAAGGCCTGGTCTTTGACGCTGCTAATCTGGCGGGAGACCTCTTCCGTGAGCACGTCACGTTCTTTGATCAGATCACCATCACCCCAGAAAGGCAATACAGAGAGCATTAAAACCGTGTCCTGATCACCTTTAACAAGGGCTTCAAAATAGCGACTGGCCGCCGCCTGGGCTTTGGCCTGCTCGCCCGGATCGTCTTCAATTGGCAGGGACTCTGGACAAGCAGACAAAGTCAGGCAAAGACTCAGAGACAAAAACCAGTGCATCGGACGCATACAGACACTCCTTGTAATCGCTTGTACTGCCGGCGTATTATATCACAGCCCCGGCGCGAGCCAGATCACAATACCCGCGCTGGCAAAGCGTATAATAGAAACAGTTCACTTTAAAAACGAAATGAGAGCTGCCTTCATGAAAACCACACGTATTTCTCTGTTCCTGAGCGCTATTGCCCTGCTGAGCGCCACTTTTCTGCATCCAACACCCGCAGAAAGCGCAGGGCCGGCGGCCGTGATGACCCATGTGCTGGGCACGGTTCAGGTGCGCAGTGGCGTGGGCTGGCGCCAGAGCGTACAAAGCCAGCGCCTTTTTGCGGGTTCTACCCTGCGCACGGGTCGCAACTCACGCGGTCAGCTGCGCTATAGCGACGGTACGGTGGTGCGCATGGGCTCCAATACCGTGCTGCGGGTACGGGCCGCCCGCGATCTGAGTCTGGTACGGGGCAAAACCTGGATGAAGAAACAAAAAAACAATCAGCGCATTCGCGTGCGCACCCCCATTGCCCAGGCCACGGTGGTCGGCACCGAGCTGTTTGTGGCGCACAACGCCGAAAACAACAGCAGCCATGTCACCACCCTCAACGGCCAGGTTGAAGTGACCACCGATAAAGGCGAAAGCACGATGGTCGGACCCGGTGAGTGGGTCGAAATTGAAGCCGATAAGCCTCTGGAGGCCCCCACCAAATTCGACTGGAACACCCTCAAAAAAGACGAACGCTTCCTGCTGGATCTGGATTTTGTGCCGCCTGCAGATCAGGAAGTTGACAGCGACGGCAGCTGGCGCTAAAGCCCTCAAACAAGCCGAAATAAGAAAGCGGACAGAAAATAAATCTGCCCGCTTTTTAATTAGACGTGCTTGGCTGGAGTCGAACCAGCGACACCCGGCTTCGGAGACCGGTACTCTATCCACTGAGCTACAAGCACCTGTACTGCTTTATTGTAACCCAAAGCCCCGGCAGACGGAAGGGTGTGCAGCCGGATCAGGCGCTCTCGGTCAGAAAACCGACGCTGACCAGATAATCCACCAACTGCTGCAGGCTGGGATACTCAAACACCAGGGTCGGATCCAGCTCCGTATTCAGCCGTTCTTCAAGTTGGCCACTCAGACCCACCGCATCGGCGGAGTCCAGGCCCTGCTCAGCCAGCGGGCGTTCCAGACTGACCTGTTCCGCTGGCAAGTCCAGCAGGCTGGCCACCTCCTGCTGCAGCCACTGCAGGGTTTCTGAGGCATTCAGACGATCCATCGTTTGTATTTTCCTTTCAGATAGGCTTGCTGGCAACGGCGCCGCTGCACCTTGCCGCTGGAAGTTTTGGGCAGCGTGCCCGCAGGCAGCAGCGCCAGCTGGCTCAGGGGCAGCCCCAGGCTCTGATTAATCGCTTCGCGGGCTTTCTGGAGCAGCACCTGCGGCGACTGGCGGGACTGCTTGCGCACTTCCTGCACCAGCACCAGCTGTTCAGGATTCTGACCGACCGCAAAAGCGGCACCACAGCCCGTGCGAAAGTCAGGGTCAGCCGCCTGCACGGCCTGCTCAATCGGTTCAGGATAATAATTCTGCCCGTTCAGAATCAGCAGCTCTTTGATACGCCCGGTCACAAACAGCTGCCCCTGCCAGACAAAGCCCAAATCGCCCGTGCGCAGCCAATGGCCGTCTTCACCGGCCAATTGGGCGGCAAAGGTCTGGGCCGTGTCGTCAGGGCGCTGCCAGTAGCCCCGGCCAATGCTGGGGCCCTGCAGCCAGATCTCACCGATCTGCGCTTCAGAGCAAAGCGTCTGGGTATCAGGATCCACCACCCGCAGACGGGCCGCTCCCCAGGTCTGACCCACACTCACCAGCGTACGGCTGGCCAGCCCGGCAGCTTCGGTTTCAGCCGTCAGAGGCACAACACGGTGTTGCTGCAGGGACTCTGAGGCCACACTCAGGGTCACCGGCAAGGTGCCACAGGCGTTGCCGGCCACAAAAACTGTGGATTCTGCCAGGCCATAAGAAGGGTAGAGGGTTTCAGGCCGCAGACCACAGGGGGCAAAGGTTTCCGTAAATTGCCGCAGGGTGTCGGGCATGACCTGTTCAGCCCCGTTAAGGGCCACACGCCAATGGCTGAGATCCAGTTCAGCACGCTGCTCAGGCTTGATCCGGCGCAAACAGAGGGCATAAGCAAAATTAGGCCCGGCTGAAATCGTACCCCGGCAATCGTGCAGGGCCTGCAGCCAGCGCACCGGCTGCTGTAAAAAATGCAGGGGTGAGAGCAGGGTCGACGGAAAGCCCAGCACCAGAGGCATTACCACCCCTGAAATCAGGCCCATATCGTGGTAAAGCGGCACCCAGCAGACAAAGTGCTCGTCGCGCTCCCCGTGGGCGATACGAGCCGCATTCAGCGCCATGACGTTGGCATAGAGATTGGCGTGGCTCAGCATGACCCCACGCGGCGTGGCGGTAGAGCCCGACGTATACTGCAGCAGCGCCAGACTGTCATCCGGGCTGGTCGGCAGCGCTTCGGTGCCTGTATAGCCCGTCAGGTCTTCAACAGACAGCCAGCGCATGCGGCGCAGACTGCCCATCAGCCAGCGCACCAGCTGGGATTGTTTTAAGATTGCCCGTGAGGTCAGGGTCAACTCAGCCTGGGCATCTTTGGCAATCTCCAGAAAGCGGCTGCGCGTGCGCGGATCCGCTGGTGGATAGGTGGGTACGGCCACCCGGCCCGCCCGCAGACAGGCCCAGAAGGCCAGGGCAAATTCAAGCCCCGGCTCAAACAACAGCAGCACGCGAGCACCAGGGCTGGTATGGGCCACCAGGGCCCGCGCCAGGGTTTCAACCGCCGCGCCAAATTCGCCATAGCTGAGGGTCTGACGCTGCCGGGGCTGAGCATGCCACCAGCCCAGAGCCTGGGCTCCGGGCTGGTGCTGAATATGTTGTAAGAGCGCGTCAACTAAAGCAGACATAGCGCAGGGTGTTTAAAAATGCTCAGTTCATCAGACCTTCTTTGACATAACCAGCCGCCACACCGCCGATGGCACCCAGCGCCACGGTGGCGATGGTCAGGGTCGTACCGCCGACGCCAAATTTGCTCAGCAGAATATGACCGGTACCGGCCAGGGTCACCGCACCGAGGCCACCGACAGCAGAGGTGATGGTGTCGCTGACCACGTTGCCCACGGCATCGGAGCTGTCGATTTTGCCGGTGGCCACGCCCACCCCATTGCTGACGGCTGACACGCCTGCGCCCACCAAAGCCGACAGGCCCATGCCTTTTAAACCGGTCACGGCCACGTTTTTCACGCCGCCGACCACGCCTTTGAGACCGTTGCCAAAGACACTTTTCATGTGATCGCCCATCTGAGCGCCGAGTTTGTAGGCTGCAAAGCCGCCGCCGGCAACGGGTGCGAGCAGTGAACTGACCGAAAACCCATCGCTACCAAAGCTCTGGGTGTTCGCAGGGCGGTAAGGCATACTCTGAGACCGCTGGGGCTGGCTTGTGGGATAATAGAGGGGGTACTGTGCAGCAGAAACAGCTGAAATGCTCATAGGTTAAGTTACTCCGCTTAATTTTTAACTTTTTTTAACTAATTATACCTTATTTTAATTAATAAAAAACTAAATTAAGTTTAAATAAAGATTATTTTAGCCAGACTGGAATTTTATATGGTTTTTTAACGCACTGGTGATATACCTCAGACATATGTTTGATGTATGTTTAAAAGGCAAGCCAATCCATGAATAAAACAGGAGCACACCGCACATATGAGCCTCGACAGAAGCAAAGTCAACCCCGAACTGGGTATGGAAATCTTTGAATACCTTAAATCCGAAGGGGTTGAAACCCCTCGCCGTCTCAACGGCCTGAGCGAAGACGAAAAAATCGCCCGCATCAGCACCTCTTTCCGCGACATTATGGACACCCTGGGTCTGAACCTCGAAGACGACAGTCTCAGCGGCACGCCGGAGCGCCTGGCCAAAATGTATATTCAGGAGACTTACTGGGGCCTGAGTCCAAAGTACTTTCCCAAAATCACTGCCGTTGAAAACAAAATGAACTATGACGAAATGGTGCTGGAAAAAAACATCATTGTCCAAAGTACCTGCGAACACCACTTCGCCACCATTGACGGCTATGCCCACGTAGCCTATATTCCTCACCAGAAAGTGCTGGGCCTCAGCAAGCTGAACCGGGTGGTGGAGTACTTTGCCCGCCGGCCCCAGATCCAGGAGCGCCTGACCGAGCAGGTGTATTATGCCCTCAAGTACATTCTCGAAACCCCGGATATCGCGGTGATGATCAAAGCCAAACACTACTGCGTCAAGTCTCGCGGTGTTGAGGATATCAACAGCGAAACCATCACCAGCAAACTGGGCGGCTGCTTTAAAGACGATGCGGCCACCCGCCATGAGTTTCTGAGTCTGGTCAGAGTCTGAGCACTGCGCCGGGCTCAGCTGAGCTCGGCCGCCTCGGTGCGCATATCCAGGGCGCGTTCATGGCCCAGATAGCGATCCATGATCCCGTGCACCCCATAAATCACCGGGGTCAGAGCCAGCGCCATGCTGAATTTATAGGCATAGTTGACCAGACCAATCGCCAGCACCAGCGGCAGAGACCAGTCCGCGCCGATATAAAAGGCAATAAACAGCACCACGAAGCTGTCCACAAACTGTGAAATCAGGGTCGAACCCGTAGCCCGCAGCCAGAGTGCTTTTTCGCCCGTTACCCGGCGAATGGCCTGAAACACGGTCACATCCAGCAATTGCCCAATCAAAAAAGCCACCAGCGAGCCCACAATAATCCACAGACCCTGACCAAAAATGGCTGCAAAAGCCAGATTCAGATCAGGCACACCGGCTTTGACCTGGCTGCCGGGCCAGAAGTCTGCCGGTGGCAGCTGAATGCCCAGATAAAACATGGCAAAGGCGTAGCAAATCATGCCCACGGTCAGATAGGACAGAATACGTACCGCCCGCTTACCGTAGTACTCATTGATCAAATCGGTCATCACAAACACACAAGGCCAGAGCAGCACGCCGGCCGTCAGGTTAAAGGCCAGGCCGGACTCGCCCAGCAGCGAAAAAGAAAAAGCCTCCCAGCCCAGGCTCTGCTCCAGCGAAAAAATTTTGACGCCGATAAACTCGGCAATCAGGGCGTTGGTCACAAAAAAGAAGCCCAGAAACAGGAACAGGCGCGAAGAACGGTCATGAAAAAGGGTCTCCAGTTTCAGCGGCATGGTGTCAGACTCCTGCAATTTTGTTCATCTTAGCACTAAAAACACCCGGCAAGTCCAGTGACGGCTTTGCAGAGGAGTGCTAGACTGAAGGCAGCACACACTGCAAATTTTAAAGATTAAAGATATAGCAACAATGAGTCTGATCGTTCAAAAATTCGGCGGAACGTCTGTCGCTGATACCGAGCGCATCCGCCATGTGGCCCGGCGCGTCGCCGACGCCTATGCCCGGCATCCTGAAGGCGTGGTGGTGGTCGTCTCAGCCATGGGCAAAACCACCGACCGCCTGGTGGAGATGGCCCGCGAACTCAACCCTGAACCGATTCCCCGCGAAATGGACATGCTGCTGGCCACGGGCGAGCAAATATCCATCGCCCTGCTGAGCATGGCTCTGCAGCAGATGGGCTATAAAGCCATCTCCCTGACGGGTGCGCAGGCCGGTATTTTAACCGAAAACGTACACACCAAAGCCAAGATCGTCAATATCAACACCGATGCCATGCGCCGCTTTCTGGCCGAAGGCTATATTGTGGTGGTGGCCGGCTTTCAGGGCATTACCGCCGATCACCAGATCACCACCCTGGGCCGGGGCGGCTCCGATACCACCGCCGTGGCGCTGGCCGGGGCGCTGGAAGCACCGGTCTGTGAAATTTATACCGATGTGGACGGAGTCTATACCACCGATCCCAACGTTGTACCTGAAGCGTACAAACTCGCTGAGATTTCTTACGAAGAAATGCTCGAACTGGCCCAGCTGGGCGCCAAGGTGCTGCATCCACGCTCTGTGGAATGCGCCCGCAAGTACAAGACGGTCATTCATGTCCGTTCCAGTTTCAACTCACGTGAAGGGACCTATGTCAAAGCCATGAAAGATCTTGAAGTTCACCGCCCGGTTACCGGCGTTACCCTCGACAGCAAGCAGGCCAAGCTGGCCCTGCGCGACGTGCCCGACAAACCGGGTATTGCCGCCCGTCTGTTTGGGGCCCTGGCGGAAGCCCATATCTCGGTGGATATGATCATTCAGTCCGTCCAGGATGACGCCACCAACGATATCGCCTTTACCGTACACGAAGACGATCTCAACGCTGCCACGGCCATCACCCGCCAGGTCGGCGAAGAAATGGGTGCCGGTGAAACGGTGCAGGATCCGCATATTGCCAAGGTTTCGATTGTAGGGGTCGGCATGGCCGGCACCCCCGGCATTGCGGCCAATATGTTTCAGGCCCTGGCTGAAGGCGGCATCAATATTCAAATGATCGCCACCTCTGAAATCAAAATTTCCTGTGTGGTCAGTCGCGATCAGGCCCGCCAGGCTGTGCAGCTGATTCACGACACCTTTTTGATCCCGGAAATTGACGACGAGCTGGCCCTGTCGGCCTCTGGCAGCAGCGAAGGTCTGGCATGAGTCCGGCGGCCCTCAGCGAGACTGAGCTGCAACAGCGCCTGCAAAACACCCTGAGCGAGACCCGCAGCACCCCCCTGAGCGAAAGCCAGCTGCAGGCTTTTGCCGCCGAGCTGAACGCCCTCAAAGCCGAGGTGATGGCCGAAATTGGCGATGCAGACGTGGCCTACGTTAAAAACATTCACCAGCTGGCGCGGATCTGTGAAATCAACGGTCGGCTGCTGCTGCACTTCAGCCGCGACCCGGTCAGCTGGAGCCTGGGCGTGCTCTCACTCTGGGTTTATTTGCAGCTCGATAACCTGGAGATTCACCACTACGCCCAGCACCAGGTCTGGGACCATCTGCCCGAAGCCGCGCCCTTTCACAGCGCCAACTATTACCACAACTCCCCGGTGGACGAAGAAGCCTGGCGCTACCGCCATAATATTCTGCATCACTCTTACACCGGCCAGGTGGAGCGCGACCCCGACGTCAGCTTTGGCCTCTTTCGCCTGAGCGAGCTGATCGACAAACAATACTTTCACAAAATCCAGCCCCTGCTGCTGATTCTGAACACCCTCAACACCGGTCAGAGCATTGGGCTGATCAGCACGGGCCTGCCAGAATTTTTTAACCGCCTGATTCCCGGTTACAAAGCCGACGATCACGCCAGTATGTTCAAAGGTGAGCCCACGGCCGCCCAGTTTATGGAGGCCCTCTGGAAGTACCTGCGCAAAGCCGTGCCCAATGCAATGTACAACTTCGGACTCTACGGCCTGCTTGCCGGCCCCAAACGCTGGGGCCAGGTGACCCTGGGCATGCTGACCGCCATTTTGCTCCGCGATATTTTTACGGGTCTGAGCTTTTATACCGGCCATATGGTTGAAGGGGTCAAGCATTATGATCAGGCTCCCCGCAACCGGGCTGAGTGGTATTTACAACAGATCGAGGGCACGGCCAACGTGCGCGCCGGCACCCTGGTGTCGTTGCTGATGGGCCATCTCAACTACCAGATTGAGCATCACCTCTTTCCCAAAATGCCGCCCAACCGTCTGGAAGCGGTGGCCCCACGCGTACAGGCGATCTGTGAACGCCACGGGGTGCAATACCTGACAGGTAGCTTTGGCGAGCAGATTGCCAGCGTGTTTCGACGCATGCAGCACTATACCCGCTAAGCCATCGGCTTGTTAAAATCCTGCAAAATCACGCGCGATGGTCTTGAACCCGTGCCGCTTAATATAGTGCTCCCCAGTGTCAAGACAGCAAATCATGCAACTTTAACTCCCTGGTCTGAAGGCTCTGCAAAGTACACTTGATCTGGGGTCAAATTGTTTAATGCCTGGTGGTACCTCCTCTGATTGTAAAACGTCACATAACGCTTCACACCTGCTTTTAAAGCCAATACATGCTCGTATTGCTTCAAGTAAATATCC
>JACYMC010000221.1 GCA_015272195.1 Candidatus Sericytochromatia bacterium | reverse complement strand
CTTTGTGGTTATTGAATCCATCGCCTCAAGGAGACCCTTTCATGTGTAAAAAAACTTCAGCCGATCCCCTCAAGTCTACTCAGGGAGTGCGAAGAACGGTTCATTCTGAATCACTGCCTTATATCCCCGACCTGAAGGACGGGGTTTTACGGTGTGCTTGATAAACCAGCCGTCAGCCTGCCTGAAAAAATCATCACTGTTGATTTTAAAGACACCCGGCAAACACACCAGCTGAAGGCGGGTGAAATGTTTGCCATCAAAGTGCCCTGCCACTCTCCAAAAGACTTTGCCTGGCAGCTTGAGCACAGCAGTTTGAAGCCTGAGCGAATTGACTACATCAAATCAGGTCCTCTCCCGGCAGGTGGCAAGCTGACGGATGTCCAGCAAGGCGATCGCTACTATGTCTTTAAAGCCCCTGAGTCTGGCAGTGCCAGAATTCAGCTGGTCCATCAGGCTACATGGGGAACAGCCGAAAAGCTGCCCTTTGAAGTACAGCTTGATGTGAAGCCAGAAAGCACAAAGCCTGCCTTGCCCGCAAAAATTATTCAGGCGGATAGAGGCACGCCCCAGCAGATCAGTCTGAAGCCTGGTGAGACCTTCGCGATCCAGGTGCAGAGTAACGCCTCTACAGGCTATAGCTGGCAGGTGCTTGAGAGCGGGCTGCAAAGCCACGATCAGCAGTACCATCCCGACTGCCAGGATCCGATGATTGTCGGCAGCGGGGGCAAACTGTATTATATCTTTACGGCTCCTGAGCAGGGACCCGCAAGCATTCAGCTGCAGCATGGCCGCAGCTGGGAACCCAAAAGCCAGCAAATCTATACATTCAACCTCAGTATTGAGTGAATGTAGCGCTGAAAGCGTTTCCTGTTCTGCATCTGAGGCAGGCAAACGCTCCAAAACCAAAACTTGATACAAATCAATTACCGGTTTGACAGAGACAATGGCCAAATCAATCTGACTCACCTATACTCAAGGTATAATCCTGAATGATAGGTCCAAAGCATTGCCGTCACAACCGTGTGAAAAAACTGAAGAGCCTCCCCCAGCGCTGCTACTGCAACGCCAGTGTTTACATTGTCAGCAGCCGGTGCCTGAAAACGACAGCAGCGATTTTTGCTGCAACGGCTGCCAGACGGTCTACGGTCTGCTGCAAAGCTGTGGTCTGTCTGACTATTACCGCATCCGGGCCGATCTCGGCACCCAGCGCCCCGCCCGACCCGTCAGCTGGCTGCAGCATAAAAACAGCTTCGCCTTTCTGGACGATCCTGAACAGGTCACCCCCCGTTTGGATGCCGACGGTCAGCGCAGCCTGAGCTTTTATCTGGAAGGCGTACACTGTGCCGCCTGCATCTGGTTGGTCGAGCAACTGCCCACCTTTTTGCCCGACGTGGCCAGCGCCCGCTTAAACCTGGCCAGCAGCGAAGCCGAAATCAGCCTGAAAGCCAGTGGTCGTTTTGAGACTGTAGCCGATTTGCTGCTGCGCTGGGGCTACCGTCCCCATCTGGTGCAGGAAAACAGCGATCGCAACAAACACGCCCGCCGCGATCAGATCCTGATGCTGAGCCGCATTGGCGTGGCGGCTTTTGCTGCCGGCAATCTGATGATTCTGGCAGTGGCCCTGTATGCCGGCGTCGACGGCCCCCTGGCCCACTATTTTGAATGGCTGTCACTGCTGCTGGCCCTGCCGGCACTGACTTTTTCGGCCTGGCCCTTTTATCAGCAGGCCTGGGGCCAGTTACGCCACAGCCGCCAGGTTTCGATTGATGTGCCGATTGCGCTTTCGCTGGTGCTGGGCAGCCTGGGCGGCACCTATGAGCTCTTCTGGGGCACGCGCCAGATCTATTTTGACTCGCTGGCCACCCTGGTCTTTTTGCTGCTGCTCAGCCGCTACACCCTGCTGCGCACCCAGCAACAGGTGCTGCGCAGCAGTCAGCTGCTTTCGTTTTATACCGCCGAAAGCGTCACCCGTCAGAGCGCAGACGGCAGCTGGCAGGCTGTGCCGGTCACCCAGATTCAGAGCGGCGATACCATTCAGGTGGCCGAGAGCCAGCGCTTCCCGGTGGATGGCGTGGTGCGCCAGGGTGAATCGCTGGTAGATGAAACGGTCCTGACCGGTGAGCCCTTTCCCAAACGCGTGGGGCCTGGCGACAACGTTTACTGCGGCACCCGCAACCAGCGTGAATGCCTTGAAATCAGCGTCACCGCCACAGCAGACGATACCCGCCTGGGTCAGATTTTACTGCAGGCCCAGCACAATCTGGGCAAAAAAACGCATCTGATGCGCCTGGTGGATCGGCTGGCGCGCTACTTTATGGTGGGTGTACTGGGCCTGTCGGCCCTGCTCTTTATCGGACTGGGCCTGCTGCTGCAACACCCCCAGGAAGCGCTGGTGCGTATTCTGGCTCTGGCCATTATTGCCTGCCCCTGTGCCCTGGCGCTGGCAACCCCCTTAACGGTTCAGATCGCCCTCAAACGGGCGCTGAGCAAAGGTTTTTTTGTGCGCAATCCGGACGCGCTGGAGCGTCTGCCAAACCTCAAAACCCTGGTCTTTGACAAAACCGGCACCCTGACCCTGGGCCGCTTTGAGATTCTTCAAGCCGAGGGCTTCAACGCTCCGGACGTACAGGCAGCCGTCCTGGCTCTGGAATCCCACTCCCGTCACCCGGTGGCCCGGACCCTGGTGCAGGCTGTACTGAAACAACAGCCCCAGCCCATTCAAAAGGTCCAGGACTTTAGCGTGATCCCGAGCGGCGGTATCGCTGGCCAGCTGGCCAGCGGCCACTGGCAGATTGTGCCTGACCCGGATTTTGAAAGCGGCAGTCCACTGCAAAGCGCCGGCACGGCCCTGCTGCGCTTAAAGATTCTGCACAATGATCACTTGCGGGCCAGCCTGACGCTGGGCGATCCCCTGCGGCCCGAAGCGCCCGAAGTACTACGCCAGCTGCGCGCAGCCGGTTATCAGATCTACCTGCTCTCGGGCGATCAGCCGGCAGCCTGCAGTTATCTGGCCCAGCAGGTCGGCATTGCGCCCGCCTGCACCCTGTCACAGCAAAGCCCGGAGGCCAAAGAGCAATTTTTGCAATCGCATCCGGATGCCGTGATGATTGGCGATGGGCTCAACGATTTGCTGGCCATGTCGAAAGCGCGGGTCAGCATCTCAGTTCAGGGCTCCGCCGAAGAAAACCTGCAGCATGGCGATATTTACCTCGCCGAGCAGGGCCTGAGCCATCTGCCCAATCTGCTCTGGCATGCCCGCACCCTGCGCCGCTTGCTGAAAGTCGCCCTTGGTTTTTCGTTGACCTACAACATGCTGGGCATCTCTGCCGCCGTGCTGGGCTTTGTCTCACCGCTGGTGGCTGCCATTGTCATGCCTTTCAGCGCCCTGAGCGTTTTTGGCCTGGCCCTGATAGGAGGTCATATTTTATGCAAATCCTGATTTTATTTGTCCCGATGGCAATTCTGGTATCGTTCGGCTTTCTGGTGGCCTTTTTATGGGCCGCCCGCAACCGGCAGTTCGAAGACCTGGAAACCCCATCGCACCGTATTCTCTATGAGGATTAGAAAGGAACAGCGGAACACATGATCGCTGAACACAACGTCACCCACGCAGGATCGGATCCTGGTGAACTGGAAGAGTTTACCTACGACGATCAGATCGTGCGCTACTTTGCCTATGCCACCATTGGCTGGGGCCTGATTGCCTTTTTGGTTGGTCTGCTGATTGCCCTGCAACTGGGGCTCTGGCAGCTCAATTTTGGCTTGCCCTGGCTGACCTTTGGCCGCCTGCGGCCCCTGCACACCAACGCCGCCATTTTTGCCTTTGCCGGCAACGCTATTTTTATGGGGGTTTACCACTCCAGCCAGCGCCTGCTCAAGACGCGCATGTTCTCAGATGTTCTGAGTCGCATGCACTTCTGGGGCTGGCAGCTGATTATTGTGTCTGCCGCCATTATGCTGCCCCTGGGGATCACCCAGAGCAAAGAATATGCCGAACTGGAATGGCCCATCGATATCGCGATTACCGTGGTCTGGGTCATTTTTGCGGTCAACTTCTTTGGCACAATCTGGAAGCGCCGTGAGCGCCATATCTATGTGGCGATCTGGTTTTATATCGCGACCATCGTCACGGTCGCGGTGCTACACATTGTCAACTCCATTGAGCTGCCCTACAGCTTTTTGCGTTCTTACCCGGTGTATGCCGGCGTGCAGGACGGTCTGGTGCAGTGGTGGTACGGCCACAACGCCGTGGCCTTCTTTCTGACCACACCTTTTCTGGGGCTGATGTACTACTACATCCCCAAAGCAGCCAATCGCCCGGTCTACTCATACCGGCTCTCGATTGTGCACTTCTGGGCCCTGATCTTTATCTACATCTGGGCCGGTCCACACCACCTGCTCAACACCGCCATGCCCGAGTGGGCCCAGACCCTGGGCATGATCTTCTCATTGATGCTCTGGGCACCCAGCTGGGGCGGCATGATCAACGGCCTGCTGACCCTGCGCGGCGCCTGGCAGCGCCTGCGCACCGAGCCGATTATCAAGTTTCTGGTCGGCGCAGTGACCTTCTACGGCATGTCCACTTTTGAAGGCCCCCTGCTCTCAATCAAAGCCGTCAACTCCCTGAGCCACTACACGGACTGGACCATCGGTCACGTACATGGCGGCACCCTGGGCTGGAACGGTCTGCTGACCTTTGGCATTCTGTACTACCTCGTGCCCAAACTCTGGAACACCGAGCTTTACAGCAAGAAGCTGGCCAATGTGCACTTCTGGCTGGGCATCACCGGCACCGGCGTCTATATGATCTCCCTCTGGGTCGCCGGTATTACCCAGGGTCTGATGTGGCGTGGACTGACCGCCGAAGGCAAACTGATGTACCCCGACTTTATGGAAACCGTGACCCGCATTATTCCGCTCTACTGGGTCCGCGCCCTGGGCGGTACGATGTTTATCATCGGCTTCTGTATTATGGTCTATAACCTCTACAAAACCATGCAGAGTGGCCGCATCAGCGAGCCCCAGAAGCACAAAGCCCGTCGTCTGGTTTCGGTCACCACACTGAATGCCAGCGAACTGGGCAGTAAGCACCGCCTGCTCGAAGGCCTGCCCATGGTCTTTACCGTGCTGAGCGTGATTGCCATTCTGGTCGGATCGGTGATCGAAATCATCCCGGCCCTGGTGGTACAGGAATTTGTGCCCAATGACAAAAAGATCAAACCCTATACCGCTCTGGAGCTGGCCGGGCGCGATATTTATGTGCGTGAAGGCTGTTACACCTGTCACTCGCAGCAGATTCGCCCCATGGTCAGCGAAACCCTGCGTTACGGCAAGCCCAGTACGATTGCCGAATCGCAATACGACCGGCCCTTTCAGTGGGGCTCCAAACGCACCGGACCCGATCTGGCCCGCGTGGGGGGCAAATACCCGGATATGTGGCATTACCGCCACATGATCAATCCGCGTGAAATTGTACCCCAGTCCATCATGCCCAACTATCCCTGGCTGGCCACAGCCAATACGGATCTGGACGTGATTTCACGCAAACTGCAGGTCATGCAGACCCTGGGCGTGCCTTACAGCAACGATGAGGTCAAACAGGCCAAAGCCGATGCCCTGCGCCAGGCTGAAAAAATTGCGGCCGGACTGCGGGCTGAAGGGGGCGTCAATGATGCTGAACTGGAACAGCGCGAGCTGGTGGCCCTGATCGCCTATCTGCAGCGGCTGGGCAAAAATGGAGGTGTCGAATGAAAGCGGAAACCCTGTCTTACTTTCACATGCCCGAGTTGACCCTGGTCGGGCTGGGCATCTTCTTTACGTTCTTTATGCTGATGCTGCTCTGGGTCTTTCAGCACCAGCGCAAACCTTTTTACCAGCGGCTGGAACAGCTGCCGCTGGCAGATGATTAGGAGGTCATATCATGGCTGACAACACACCCCACGATCCCCATGTTCGCCGCATGGACGAGATTCTGAACGAACCTGTTCTGGATCACGAATATGACGGCATTGAAGAGCTGGACAACCCCCTGCCCGGCTGGTGGCTGATGACCTTTTACGGGGCCATTGCCTTTGCGGTGGTGTACTTCACCGTACACAGCATCATCGGCGACAACCGCCTGGCCGAACGGGATTACCAGCAGCAGTGGGCTGCGATTGAGGCCCAGCAGGCCGAACAGCTGGCCGCCCAGAAAGCCGGCCTGGACCCCGAAGCACTGGCCGCTGAAGTGGTCAGCATGGCTGCCGCGGGCAAACCGATCTATGACAGCCGCTGCGCGGCCTGTCATGGTGGCGCTGGTGAAGGCTTAATCGGCCCCAACCTGACCGATGATTCCTGGATACACGGCGACGGCACCGCCGTACCCGTGTATGAAGTGATCCGCGACGGTGTCAACGCCAACGGCATGCCCCCCTGGGGCGCGCTGCTGAGCGAAGATGAACTGAAACAGGTCACCGGGTATGTGCTCTCATTGCAGGGCAGCAACCCGCCCAATGCCAAAGCCCCCCAGGGCAACAAGGTGAACTAGAGGCCAATATGTCTATCAAAGAACTCCCCACAGATCGCCTGTCATCGACGGACGAACAAGGCAAACGCGTCTTTTTCTACCCGGCTGATGTCAAAGGCCCTTACAAAAACTGGCGCAAGCGCGTGCATGCGATCCTGATGATCGTCTTTTTGGTCCTGCCCTGGATCAAAATCAACGGCCACCAGGCCCTGCTGATGGATCTGGCTGAACGGCGTTTTGCCATCTTTGGCCTGACCTTCTGGGCCCATGACGCGCCCATGCTGATTTTTGTGTTTGGCTCGGTGCTGCTGGGGATTTCTTTGACTACGGCCCTCTGGGGCCGGCTCTGGTGCGGCTGGGCCTGCCCGGAGACGGTCTTTGTCGAGAGCATCTACCGCCAGGTAGAGCGCTGGATTGAAGGCAACGCCATCCAGCGCAAACGTCTGGCGGCCGGCCCCTGGACCCCTAAAAAAATCGGTCTGCGTACACTCAAGTGGGCCGCGTTTCTGGGCATTACCCTGATTCTGACCCACAGCTTTATGGCCTATTTTGTAGGCACTGAAAAACTGGCCGAAATGGTCACCCACAACCCGGCCGATAACCCTGGCACCTTTGTTTTTATGGCCGCCAGCACGGCCATTCTGCTCTTTGCTTTTGGCTGGTTTCGCGAGCAGTTTTGCGTGATTCTCTGTCCTTATGGCCGCTTTCAGTCCATTTTAATGGACGAAGACTCCATCACCGTGGCCTATGACGAAGTGCGCGGTGAGCCCCGCCGCGCCAAAGACGTGCCCAAAGATCAGCAGGGCGACTGCATCAGCTGCTACCGCTGTGTCGATGTCTGTCCCACCGGCATTGATATCCGCCGGGGCTCCCAGATGGAATGCATTGGCTGCACGGCCTGTATTGACGCCTGCAACGAAGTCATGCTGAACATTCACAAACCTGCGGGGCTGATCCGTTACACCAGTTATAACGCGATGGTCGAAAAAAAGCCCACGCGCTTTATCCGGCCCCGTGTGGTGATTCTCTCAGTGGCTTTAACGGGCATTGTCAGCGGCCTGATCTTTACCCTGGCAACCCGCCCCCCCGTCAAAACCACGGTCTTTAACGCCAAAACCACCCCTTTTCAGGTGCTGGACGCCAAAGCAACCGATCCGGTGCTGAGCAATCAGTTTTATCTGGTGGCCTCCAATTACACCTTTGAGCATGGCTCGGTGCGCATCAGCGCCAGCCATCCCCAGGTCGAGGTGATCAGTCAGACCAACCCTTTTGCGCTGGATGCCGGCGAAGAAAAAAAGGTCGGGGTCTTTCTGAAGTTCCCCAAATCGATTCTGAAGCAGGGTACAACCCGTATCGAACTGCAGATGCAGACCCAGGCCGATAACGGCCGCTGGGAGCATGTGGTCAGCCAGGAGGTGCCCCTTGCCGGACCTTTTTAGTCAGCTGAGTCAACCGGCCCTGCTGGCCCAACAGGCCTGGTATGTGGTCCCTGTGCTGGTGCTGCTGGCCAGCCTGCTGGGCTCCACCCACTGCGTGGCCATGTGTGGCGGCATTGTGATGGCCCTGCCAGCGCAAAAATCAGCCCAGAGCGCTTATCATCTGGGCCGTCTGATCGGTTACCTGATGCTTGGCGGCATCGCCGGTTTTGCCGGTCAGTTTCTGCTGCATCAGAGCCACTGGCTAAGCCGCCTCGCCACCGCCTTTATGGCCCTGGTGCTGCTGATCCTGGCCTGGCAGGTCTGGCGCGGTCAATCGCTGCATCTGCGGCTGCCGGGCTTTGTGAGCACCTGGATTCAGAAGCTGACAGGGCGCGCGCTGCAGCAGAGCCGTCAGAATCCCTGGCTGGGCAGCCTGGCCGTGGGCTGGCTGAGCATGTTTTTGCCCTGCGGCTGGCTGTATACCTTTGTGCTGGGTGCTTTGGTCACGGGCTCATTCTGGCTGGGCGCGCTCTACCTGACAGCTTTCTGGGCCGGTTCTGTGCCCCTGCTGGCGGTGGGGCCCGCCCTGCTCAGCAGCTGGCTGCAGCAGCGCACGCCCCGGCAACGGCAGGTGGTGGCCAGTTTGTTTTTGCTGGCCGGCCTGTTTACCCTCAGCGGCTTCTGGGGCCGCCAGCTGCCGATTGACGCCCGCCATCTGGCCGATCCCAGCCAGCCCCTGCAGCATCATCATGGTCATGGCCAGCACAGCCCGGAGGCCCCGCACACCGGGCAGCATCTAGCGGGACCCGCTGACCAGACGCATTCACCGCAAGCACACTCCCACAACGGGCATTAAAGCCCGAAACGGAGCAGCGTCCCGGCCCCTTGTCAGGCCGGGCGCTTGTGCGTATGCTGATACTGTCAAAATTATCATACGCAACAGGTTTAAAGATGATACTTCAACACAAGCGCTTTCAAGCCCTTTTTATGCTTCTGCTGCTGGCAGGCTGCGAACCCTCACCCACCCAGAGCGACAGTCCTGCTCCCCAGAACAGTCCCGGCAGCGCGCCCCAGGCCAGCGCCTCAGCCCCAGCGATCAGCAGCGCACCGGGCTTTCACCGTCGCTATACCACGGCCAGCGCAGACTATACCTTCAGCCGCACGGGCTACCAGCAGATTCAGCTCGACAACGGTGAAATCCTGTTGCTGGGCCGCAGCCTGATGACCCCGCGCAACGGCAGCGAAACCGGCGAGGCCACCCTGTTGCACAAGCTCGACGTTCAGGGTCAGCCCCTCTGGACCAAAGGCCTGAACAAGGGCCAGCAGATCAGGATTGAATCCATGATTCTGCATGATGGCGCGCTGTATCTCGCCGGGACTTTCCGCGATCTGGAAAACCCCACCCCGGATCGCAATCTCAACATCACCCTGCGGGATATGCTGATGCTGAAAATGGATCTCAACGGCAATATCCTCTGGCAGCAACGCCTCAAGCCCACGCCCTTTACCAATACCTTTACCAATGAGATCAAACCCCTGGCCGTTGACGCCGAGCGGGTGGGGCTGGTCTATTACAACCGCCTCTATGTGCTCAGCACCGCCAACGGCAGCTATCTGAACGGCCTGGACTTTCACGGCGGTATTCAGAGCCTGGCGTCTACCCCCGACGGCGGCTTTCTGGTCAACCACAAAACCCGCTTGCCCAACTATACCTGGGTCAACAGTGGCTTTCAGATCAGCAGCCTCAGCAACCAGCTGCAGCCCCGCTGGCAAAAAGAATACGGCGCCGATCTCAAGGGCATCTTTACCCTGGCGCAGCTGAGCGAGGTCAGTCCCGGCCGCTACCACACGGCCATGGCCATCAACGAAGCCAACTTCGCCGGCAACTCAGTTGGCATCGTGCACCTCTTTACCAATGCCGAAGGGCAGGTGCAGCAAAGCTTCGCCGATCTGAGTGAGGTCAGCGGCAGCCGCCTGGCCTATGTCAGCATTGAAAACTCTTACTGGCAGGACGGCCATCTCTTTTTAAACACCCAGCAAACCAACGGCAAGGGCGGCATTCGTTTTACGGGAACCATTCAGTACAAGCCCGACGGCAGCATTGTGCATATGCGGGCGGGCAGCGGCACGCAGGCTTATCAGAACCGCCTGCTGCTCAACCTGAGCAGCCAGCGCCTGCCCGCTGCCGTTCATTTTGAGCTGGCCGCCAATCAGGCCCAGACCGATCTCTGCGAGGAAACACCGCCGGCCAGCATCGATCGCGACGAAGATTACCAGGTGACCGTGAGCGAAGCGGCACCAGCCCCTGTCAGCCTGGCCGCTCCCACCGTCATGCCGCCACCCGAAATACCCACTGTAGAAGTCAGTCTGCGCAGCGGCCGGGGCGAGTGTACTGGCAGCTGATCACATGCCAAAGGTCAGACTCAGGACCGCCGTAATGTCTTTGTCAATGGTGCTGGTATCGTACATACCATAATCGCTGACTTCGGTTGAGTGGGGCCGGGTGATCTGAAACACCCCGGTGCGCACCGAGCGTACCGGCCCGAGCTGACTGCCCGCGCTTTTGAGAATCTGCTCGGCCCGCTGGCGGGCGTCTTCGGTGGCAGCCGCCAGCATTTCAACGCGCAGATCACTCAGCTGGGTATACAGATACTCCGGGGCAAAAGACTCAAAGTTCAGGCCCCGGTTCAGCAGCTCCATACTGCTTTGCGCAAGCTCAGCCACCCGGTGCACATCGACCAGCCGGACCTCAAAGCCCTGACTGAGGCGATAAGCCCGCGTGCGGCCCGACTGGGCGCCATTGGGCAAATACTCTGGCAAAGCCTGGGTTTGAATCGCGCCCAGAGTAAAGGCTTCAGGGGCCAGCTTCTGCTCTTCAACCAGGTAAGTCCGCACCTCTTCGGTAGCGCCGCGCAGCAGCTGATAGGCTTCCTGCTGGGTTTCGCTTTCAACGCTGACCTGGGAGCGCCAGGTGGCAAAATCAGCCGTAATCGACTTGCGGGCTGAGCCTGTGACCGTAATGGTATTGTCAGCCTGACGAAAGCGCTCCAGGGCCCGGCCTCCCAGCCAGGCAGAAACAACCAGTGCCAGTGAGAGCAGCGCCAACCCACCGAAAAGCTGCGGAAAACGCCCCGTAGTTTCAGACATCAGCTATTGCACCTGAACGCGAATAAAAGTGGTTTGCTCCCCGACACGCACCCCAATATTGCAGTCGCCTGACTGACGGGCCAGAATATCGCCACGATCTGAAACCGAAGCCACAGAAGGGTTAGAAGACACATAAAGTGCAGCTGTCGGATTGTTCAGCAACAGGGTGTCACCATTTTCTAAAAAGAGGGTAATCGCCCCAATGCTGCGACGTTCATTAACGCGAAAAATCTGGGTGCGTTCCTGCATAGGCACAAAAATACGCACAATCTCAGGCCGCGGCGTGGCCGTTGGCACGGGCTCAGCACTCGGTACAGCACTGGGTGCTTTACTGGGCTCTGCGCTGGGTGCCTGCGTGGGAGCCACAGTGGGCTGTGTGCTGTTCGCGGGGGCCGCTGTAGGTGTGGTGTCTTCGGGAGAGACGCTGGGTGCAGTCAGACGATCCAGAATTTCTTCAAGCGCGCTGGTATCCTGATTCACTTCCACACGCTGGCTAACTGATGAGGGCGTACAGGCTGACAGCATAATCAATGCAGTCAGGACAATCAAACGATACGTCATGGTTTTTATTCTTCTTTCTAAATGGCATCAACGTGCAAAAACATTCTGATTCAAATGTAGGCCTTTTAAAAGCTGATGTCAATTCGTCAAGTGTCACAACTTGTTATAATGCGAATTAAAAGGACTGGGGATACACATATGTCTATTTATGAACACCTTGAAGCACTGAAAACGTGGCATCAGAAGCATCACAGCCCCACAGCAGATAACTTTCTTGCTCCCCTGAAACGCCCCGAAATCGACACTCTCCTCCAGCGGTTTCCCTACCCTGTACCAGGCAGCCTGATCAATCTGTACCGCTGGCACAACGGTCTGGCCAATAACGCCCCTCTGTTCCGGGAATACACGATATATCCGCTGGAAGAAGCCATCGAAGAATATGCGCTGGCCTGTGAAGAGTCTGAACTGGACGAAGCTGGCCAGCCGGTCTGGAAGGAAAGCTGGCTGCCGATTCTGGGCTTTATGGGTGAGCACCTGGCCATTGACTGCGACCCGCAGGCCATGCGCACCGGCCATATATGGTATAAAGCCCCTGGCGAAGCGGCCTACCCCTGGTATGACAGCCTGGAGCAAATGTTATTGACCCTGAGAAGCTGCTTTGAACAGGGCGCCTACTTTTTTGATGAAGACGAGATTCTGAGCGAAGACTGGGAGGCGGCCAACCGCATCCGCGAACAGCTGAATCCTTTTTCAGCACGCGTGGAAGTCGAGACCCCCGAGCCCATTGATCAGAAACTGGAAGCACAGCCTGACGGCACCCAGAAGCTGAGCACCTATTACAGTGAGAGCGATTATACAGAGCAGTTTTATGGCCCGGACCGCAAAAAAACCGGTCTCTGTGAATACAGTGGCGGCCAGCTGATCCGCCGCGAAAGCTGGCATTATCTTTCAGAGGAAGAAGTTGAAATCACCGAAGAGCACCTGATGGGCATGATGATGGTCAGCAAAATACGGGGACGGATCACACCAGAAGGCCGGGTGGAAGCCCTGGATGTTCAGCATTTTTTTAATGGCGAACCCCTGAGCTGGCCTGAAGCAGATGAGGAAGAAGCAGAAACACAGACACCCACCATGCCAGCCGGGTAAAAATGGCATAAAAATCAAGCTGAAATAAAAAGATTGCAATTGGCTTATATTTCATATAAATATATAGTATCCCTTCAGGTGGGTGATTTAGCGCAGCCCTTCAGAAACCAGCGAAGGCATAG
>JACYMC010000003.1 GCA_015272195.1 Candidatus Sericytochromatia bacterium | reverse complement strand
CAGATCAGGAACTTAAAATCACGCTGATTCTGTCCGGTTTCTGGGGAGCAGTATATGTGTTAAATGCTTGACCCGATCAGGCACTCAGCAGGGCCGATCAGCTGAAATACTGTGTCCAGAAGGCGTTGGTCAGTAGCTGGTGGCGGGAGATCACGCGCAGGGTGGAGCCCGTGTGCTTTTCGATCAGGCGATAGTTTTCGGGGTCAACCTTCAGTTCGGTTTCGAGAGTATTGGTCAGTAACTGGTACACCATGCGTGTGCAGGCCTGGGCGGAGCGCACCACCAGAATACCGTTGAGCACGCCTGAACTCAGAATCACCTGCAGGGCCAGGGGGTGGATTTCTTTGAAGGTATGAGAGCGGCGCTCAAAAAAGAGGGCCACCTGCACCAGTTTTTCGATAAACACTCCGCAGATCTCCAGTGGCGGCAGCGGTCGCGGCTGATCGGCACTGCGCAGGGTCAGGGCGTCCAGCCAGTTGTTGCAGCGGTTGCTCAGCTCCGGGCTGAGCGATTTCAGCTCACCGTAGAGGTCAAAATCCGCCCAGTGAGCCTCAATGATCTCAGCCAGGGCTTCAGGCGCCAGCTGGCTGAGACGGGTGCTCAGCAGTTTGCCGACCAGACCCTGTTTATCGAGATCTTCGTCCAGTTCGGTGCCCAGGGCCAGCAGCTGCTGGCGCAAGGTGCCTTCGTTCTGCTGCATCAGGGCTTCTGAATCCAGCTGGTAGGCCGGGGCATAGAGGCGGGGCACGTAGACAATCACCGGCTTGCCCTGGCCGAGGGCTACCGAGGCTTCGCTGTCTTTGCCAAAGGTGTCGCTTTTCTGGGCCATATACACCGTCAGGCTGGCCCGGCGCAGCATCAGGGCCTCCACCAGACCTTTGGCCACCCGATCAGAGATCCACGAAAGGGTGGGGTTAAAGTAGCGCAGGTGCAGCGGGGCAATCAAAGGGTCGCTGAAGAGGGTCTCGACAAAGGTGTTGACCGAGATAAAGTCGGCCCGCTCGCGCATGGAGGTGGCGATATACACATCCAGGTAGGGTTCGGTCAGATAGGCCGTCAGGTTTTGCAGGCCACGCTCCTGGGTGGCAGCAATTCGGGCCAGGTCTTCATCTTCCGGTGAGAGGTGCAGGGCCTCGCGGCGGATTTCGGCGGGGTCCACCTTGCTGAAGAGGGTTTCTTCGATCTGCAGCTCTGACTCAAACTTGCGCAGACGGGCCTGGATGCGGTGCAGTTTTTTGGCCGAAAAGCCCGAAATGGAGTGATCCGGGCTGCGCTCAATCCAGCTGGCCAGCTCCAACAGGCTGCGATGCAGCTCGTGGCGCTCGCGGTTTTGCTGCTTGACGCGCTCGGCTGAGATATAGCCCAGGTCGTCCAGACGCTCGCGGGCAATCGAACGAATGCTGGTAAAGGGCCGTCGCCGGGTGTAGATCACCGGATCCACTGGCTGCAGGCTTTGCAGGGCAGCATTCAGCTGGGCTTCATCGCAGACCGAGAGGGTTTTAAAGGCCTTGCGAAAGGAGCCGTAAATGCGGATGGCTGTTTGCTGAAAAGCCCGCACCCGCTGAAAAAAATGGGGCACTGAGGTAAAATTGCGCTGCCCCAGAAAGTGCTGGTAAAAGGCCAGACTCACGCCGCGCTCGCCGTAAAAGGTCAGCAGGGCGTTAAAGTGATCGTGGGCCTGGGTCAGACTCATCTGGGCGCCCTGGGGGTGAATCCAGAGGCTGACCGACTCAATCAGCATGGCCTGCGAAATCGGGTCGAGGCTGTCGAGGCTGAGCGACTTGCCCAGCAGCTCGGCCAGAGCCTCCTGAAAGCGGATAGTGGTCAGATACTCCGGATGGGTCACCACCCGCCAGGCCGGGTTGTCGATCAGATCCAGCGCCAGGCCAATCTGCTCCAGGTCTTCGGGCGGGGGCAGACGCCGGCCCTGCTCCAGATGGGTAATGGTGTTGCGGCCACAGTCCAGCTGGGCCGCCAGCTTACTCTGGCTCAGGTTTTTACGCATGCGCTGGCGCATGACCAGTTCGCCGATGCGCCGGATGCCGGGCTGAATACTGTCGGGACCCTCAGTCAGTTCCTGTGGCAGCATCAGACCTTGCCTGCCGAATCGCTTGCATTGTCGGGCTGCAGCGGGCTGATCAGGTCGGGCTCAGCCAGGGTCAGAAAGTAGACAAACAGCAGCGTAAAATAGGTTTTGGCCAGCAGGCTGCCCAGAAAGACCAGCCCTGCAATCACGGGGTTATTGCTGAGCATGCCCAGAAACAGCACCGCATGCGGAATCAGCCAGGCAAAACCCAGAAAAAACAGGACCTTCCAGAATTTAAATACCGTGCGCTGGCTGCGGCGCCAGGCGGGCAACCAGGTGGTTTCGGCCAGCACGGCCCAGTGGGTCCAGAAGCAGAGGCTCAGCAGGTAAGCCCCCACCAGCAGCAGGGCCCCAATAAAGACCGTGGCCATCAGGGCCAGCTGATCAAAGGCTGCGGGATTGCTGGTCCGCAGGGCTTCAATCTGCTCCAGTTCGCCAGTCTGAACGCGTTCGGTGATCTGGGTGATCAGGGCCTCGTCGGGCACGCCGGCCACCAGCTGGGCCAGTACGGCGGCCAGCATCACGCCGGTCACCAGCACAAAAATAAACATGGCGCCACCGCCGAGCAAGGGCGAAAAAAAGCGGGCCACCCCGCTGAAAAAGTCGTCCCAGTTGGTGCGGTGGTCTTCGCTGAGTACGACCACTTTCATCTGGTACAGCCAGCCGCCGAGCACGGCCAGCTGAAAGAAGTACAGGGCCATTTCGAGCCAGGGATTGGCGCTCAGGCCCATCTGGCCGCCTTTAAAAACCAGCAGCACAGCGCTTTGCAGCACCATCACCGTCAGCAAAATCCAGTTACGCTGGAGCAGATGCCAGCTGTGGGTAAAAAGATTCTGCATCAGCGCTCTGCGGTCTGTACCTGCAGGCCAAAATGCTCATAAAAGAAGGGCAGACCCGGATGGGCCATGTAGCTGTGCACCTGGGGCTGCACCAGATAGTAGCTGACCGGATGGTACAAAAACAGCCAGGGCGCGTCGTCCAGAATCACCATCTCGGCCTCGCGGTAAAGTTCATAGCGGCGGGGCTCGTAATTCAGATCTTCGGCCTGACCGACCATTTCGTCCACGCGGGGGTTCTGGTAACGGGCACGGTTGGTATAGCGCTGGGTGCTGTGAAAGGTGGGGTAGAACCATTCACTGGGGTCAATGATGTCCGGCGCCCAGCTGCTGTGGTAGAAGGCGGGCAGACGTCCTGGATAGCGTGCCTGATACTTCTTCAGCGGTGCCAGACCAATGGTCACGCCAATCGCGGCCAGATCGGCCTGCACCTGGCGGCAGATGGCCAGGGAGCGGTCATCTTCGCCGTAATAGAGGGTCAGATTGACACGGGGGTTCTGCCAGGGCTCCAAATCGCCATCCTGATCGCGATCGCGCCAGCCGGTTTCAAACAGCAGTTTGCGGGCTTTGTCAGGGTTATGGGGGTAAACTTCCTCTTTGCGGCTGGCCCCCGGAAAGCCGGGTGGAAAAATGCCCTGCACCGGATGGCCATAGGTTTTTAAGGTGTCTTTGATCAACGCCCGCTTGTTGATGGCCCAGTTAAAGGCCTGGCGCACCTTGGTATCGCTGAACGGAAAGCTCTGGTTGTCCATGTTGATGAACTCTGTGCGCCACTGGGGCACTTTGGTCAGGCGGGTCTCGCCTGGTTTGCCAATTTTGGGGGCGTCCAGCACCGGCTGACTGCCGAGGGCGTTCCAGACCGGATCGGCCAGCACCTTGTCAAAGAAGGCCGCAGGCACGGGGCTGTGATCCAGCTGATTGCGGGTAAAGGCCTGAAACTGACCTTCGGTTTCGGGTATCAGGCTCAGCTGAACGCCGCTGTTGCGAGGCAGCTCAGGGTCATAAAACTTATCGAAGCGCTGCAGGCTGATTTTTTTGGGATCGCTCAGCTTTTCCAGCTGGTAGGGTCCAGCACCTACAGGGTGAACGCTGTAGTCTTTCCACCAGCGCTCCACGTCTTCAGCAGGCACAATCGAAAAAATGGGCAGGGCCAGCAGCTCCAGCGCGTAGGGAATGGGGTTTTCGAGGGTGATCATCACGATATCATGGTCAATCACCTCCACACCCAGCAGATGGGGCTCTTTGATGCCTGCACGCTGGGCCGCCTGATAGCGGCGTAAGCCTTTGATATTGAGGCGCTCAACGGCCCAGTATTCGCTGGCACTCAGGTTGGGGTTGGCCGCCCGCTCCAGCGAGTATTTGACGTCCGCTGCCCGGACCTGGCGGCCCGTATGAAAATGGGCTTTGGGGTTGAGCTTAAAGATATAGGCCTTCTTGTCGGGTGCCAGTTCCCAGGACTCTGCTATCGCCGGCACCACCTGATGGTAGGCACCTGCGCGCGGCGGCAGCAGGGTGGGCGAATAGGCTACCAGCCCGCGGTGAACCAGCTGGCCCACCTGGCGGCTGCCGGCCGAGTTCAGGTAGAGCGGGTCCAGATTGCTGACGGGCGTTTCCAGAAAGCTTTTGAACTCAGCTGCCAGCGCGCTGCCCAACAGCAGGCTGCTGGCCAGGGTGGTGGCGAGGGTCGCAGCAAGAAGACGTTTGATCATGTTTGTGGCCTCATGTGTGGAAAGAGTATCACGTCACGGATCGATGCCGCATCGCTCAGCAGCATCACCAGCCGGTCAATGCCGATGCCCAGTCCCCCGGCAGGGGGCATACCGTGCTCCAGGGCCAGAACATAGTCATGATCCATGGCGTGGGCTTCGTCATCCCCCGCTGCGCGGGCTTCCAGCTGTTTTTCAAAACGGGCTTTCTGATCGATGGGGTCATTCAACTCAGAGAAGGCGTTGGCCAGTTCCCGACCCATAATAAAGAGTTCAAAGCGCTCGGTCAAGTCTGGGTTTTCGCGGTGCACTTTGGCCAAAGGTGAAATCTCTTTGGGGTAGTCGGTAATAAAGGTGGGCTGAATCAGCTGGGTGTCGACGCTTTCAAAGATGGCGTTGAGCACCCCGCCAATGCCCATATTGTCGTTGATCTCCACGTGCAAACGACGGGTGGCCGCCCGCGCGCTGTCGAGGCTGTCAAAGTCGGCTTCGCTGCAGTCGGTCAGGCGGCAGACGGCTTCTAGCATGGTCATGCGCGCCCAGGGCCGCTGGCCAAAGTCCAGGGTCGTGCCCTGATAACTCAGGGTGCTGCTGCCGTGAATCTCCTGCACCAGCGCACAGATCAGGTCTTCGGTCAGGCTGATCATATCGCCAAAGTCGGCATAGGCCTGGTACAGTTCCAGCATGGTGAACTCGGGGTTGTGGCGGGTGGAGATGCCCTCGTTGCGAAACACGCGGCCCAGTTCAAAGACCTTGTCAAAGCCGCCCACCAGCAGGCGCTTCAGAAACAGTTCCGGCGCAATGCGCAGGTAGAGGTCCATATCGAGGGCATTGTGGTGGGTGGTAAAGGGGCGGGCGGCCGCGCCACCTGCCAGGGTGTGCAGCATGGGAGTTTCGACTTCCATAAAGCCCTTCTGGCTCAGATAGTGGCGGATAAAGCTCAGGGTGCGGCTGCGCAGCACAAAGGTATCGCGCACTTCGGGATTGACAATCAGATCGAGGTAGCGCTGGCGGTAGCGCAGGTCCACATCCTGCAGGCCGTGGTATTTTTCGGGCAGGGGGCGCAGGGCCTTGGAGAGCAGGGTAAAAGACTGGGCTGCAATGCTCAGCTCGCCGGTTTTGGTGCGAGCCACCGGGCCCTGAATGCCGATAATGTCGCCGGTGTCGACCAGCTTGAGGTGCTGATAGGCGTCTTCGCCCAGCTCGTTAAACATCATCATGGCCTGAATCTGGCCTGAAGCATCGCGCAGGTCCAGGAAGGTCATTTTGCCCTTGCCACGTTTGCCGGTGATGCGGCCGGCAATGCTGACCACGGCGCTGTCGCGTTCACCAGGTTCGATTTTGTCTTCATAGAGGCTGCGCAGTTCAGCAAAACTGTGACTGCAGCTGTAGTGATAGGGGTAGGGTTCCAGTCCCGCAGCGCGGAGCTGATCTACTTTCTGACGTCTGACGTCCAATTCGCTCAGGTGTTCCATGGTAAGTATCTGTGTTCTTTTCTTTTTTCATGGGCCGTCAGGGTAAAAAATGCCTGGCAGAAAAGCCGGCCTGACAGCCCGGACTCCTGTGTATTGTACACTGAAGCCCCTCAAAAGGGAAAAACAATCGGCTCACAGCTGATGGCAGACTGGGCTATAATTAAAAACAACTAGCAAATTAAAGTGAGCAATTGACATGATGGATTCTCTCTCCGATATGATCGCCCCCCGCAATGTGACCGTGCCCTATGTCTATGAACGCACCTCACGCGGTGAACGGGGTTATGATATCTTTTCACGCCTGCTCAAATCACGTATTATTCTGCTCGGCGATGAGATCGACGACACCAACGCCAATATTATTATTGCGCAGCTCCTGTTTCTGGAAGCTGAAGACCCCGATAAAGAAATCAACCTGTATATCAACAGCCCGGGCGGCCTGATCACGGCGGGCATGGCTATTTATGACACCATGCAGTACATCAAATCCCCCGTCAACACCATCTGCATGGGCCAGGCCGCCAGCATGGGTGCTTTTTTGCTGGCAGGCGGCAAAGCCGGTGGCCGCATGGCCCTGCCCAGCGCCCAGATCATGATTCACCAGCCCCATGGCGGTGCCACGGGGCAGGCCAGTGATATTGAGGTCACGGCCCAGGAAATCATGCGCATGCGCTCACGCCTCAACTTTTTGCTGGCCCATCACACGGGCCAGCCGATCGAAAAAATTGACAAAGACGTTGACCGCGACTACTTTATGTCTCCCGAAGAAGCCCTGGAATACGGTCTGATCGATAAAGTGGTTACCCGCCTGCCCGAATAAGCCCCCCCTGAAAATAGAGGGCTGGCTGGCTGTCTGAACGCTTTGCAGGTATACTGGGTTAAGAACAAGGAAGCAGTATTGGGTATGGTGAAAACACAAACAAAGCGTACTGTTGGCAGATGACAACAGACGATTTTTTACTGGACGAACCCGATTTTGAGCGCACGGTCATTGGTCAGAATGTGTCTGAGTTACTGGATCAGGTGTCGGGTCTGAACCTTGAAGCACCTACCCAGAATCTTTCACTTGAACTCAGCCCGGTGCTGATCGGCCGCGATGCCAGCTGCACCCTGCAGCTGCACTCACGCATGGTCTCCCGCAACCATGCGATTATCTACAAAACCGGCAAGCATCACGTGATTCGCGACCTGCAGTCGACCAATGGCGTGGTGCACAACGGTGTGCGCGTCAACCGGGCCGTGATCAGAGCCGGTGATACCCTGCTGCTGGGCGATCAGAAGCTGCTGCTGACCAAGGGTATGCCCATTCGCCAGTCCTATGCCAACAGTTGCGTGGTACTTTTTCTGGACCTCGAAAGCTCTACCAGATCTGGCCGAAAAATACGGCGAACCCTTCTCCAAAGCCATGGAAGAGCAGATGCTCAATCTCGAAGATCAGATTCTGATCCATCTGGGCACCCCCATCAAAGCCCTGGGCGACGGCCTGATGTGCGCCTTTGGCCTCTGGCCGGTCGACAAGCCGGGTTACCATGCGGTGGATCAGGCCCTTCGCTTTGCCTGGCAGGCGGTCAAAGACTTCCGGCGTATTGGGGGCTACCCGCCCCTGCGCCTGCGTGTGGGCCTGCACTGGGGCCCGGTGGTGGTGGCCGACCGTGACGATATCGACCTTTTTGGCGATACGGTCAACCTCGCTTCACGTCTTGAAGAATGCAATAAACACTACGGCACCCAGATCATGGTGTCTGAAGAAATCATGCAGCGCACCCGCCTGGCAGCCTGTCTGCGCGAAGTCGACACGGTGCGTGTGGCCGGCAAAGATGATCCGGTCACCGTGTACTGCTGGGACGAAACCTTTGTGGATACCCGCGCCAACGGCCACCGCCGCTCTTATGAACAGGCTCTGAGCTACTATCGTAAGGGTAAATTTGCCCGCGCCATGGCCTTTCTGGAGTCCGGTATTGCCGAGGGAGATGCGCTCTGCAAGCCGCTCACTGAGCGTCTGCAGCAACTGGGCAGCGCTCCCGCCGACTGGACAGGTATCTGGTCTCTGACCAAAACAGGTTACTGATCATGACCCAGGTGCTGCTGGTCGAAGACGACCTGCACATTGCCCAAGGCCTGAAGTTTAACCTCGAAATGGAAGGCTATCAGCTGGTGCACGCCCGCGACGGCAACCTCGCCCGCCAGCTGCTTTTTGAAGAAGACCGGCGCTTTGATCTGATTATTCTGGATGTGATGCTGCCTGGCCTGAGTGGCTTTGACCTCTGCCACGCCCTGCGCCGCAAAAAAAACTACACCCCGGTGCTGATGCTGACGGCCAAAAATTTTGAAAAAGACAAGATCAAAGGCCTGCGCCTGGGGGCTGACGACTATTTAACCAAGCCCTTTAACCTCGAAGAACTGCTTACCCGTATCCAGGTGCTGCTGCGCCGGCAGTCCTGGCACCAGCAGGTGGAGGCCAGTCAGGAATTGCGCTTTGGTGAGGCCTTTATTGATTTTGAGCGTTTTGAAGCCCGGCGCGGCAGCGAAAAGCTGCATCTGACCCCGCTGGAAATGAAGCTGCTCAAAGTTTTTGCTGAGTACGAGGGCGTTGCACTTTCTCGCGAAGATCTGCTCGAGAAAGTCTGGGAAAAACCCGATTACGGCAATAGCCGATCGGTTGATAACTTTGTGATGCGTTTACGCAAATTTTTTGAGCAGAATCCCGCACATCCTCGCCATTTTCATGCCATTCGCGGTGTGGGTTATAAGTTCACCCAGGAGCCCCAGGAGCCCGTCTGAACAAAAAAAGCCCGTCAACTCTTGATTTGGTACATTGGTCACCAACAATTATCGATCATGTGTACTACAATGATTAAGTCATAATATATGATCTTTTAATTTAAAAATAACAAAACGATAATTAGCACAGGAGACAGACGATCATGGCATTGGAACACCGTAAAAAAGCAGATCTGGAAGCCAAAATTCAGTTTCTGCGTCGCGTCCCTATTTTTGGCGCCCTCAACGAAGACAGCATGCAGCGCATTGCCTCTATCATGCTCGAAAAAAGCTACTCCCGCAAAAGCATTGTCTTTCACGAAGGTGACCACGGTGACACGCTCTACATCATCAAAAGCGGACGCGTTAAGATCGCCAAAGTGGCCATTGATGGCCGCGAAAAAACCCTGACCATTATGCAGCCCGGCGATTTCTTCGGTGAAATGGCCATTTTCGATAATCTGCCCCGCTCCGCCACCGCTGAAGCCATCGACAACGATGTGCGCCTGTTTGGCCTCAACAAAAAAGACTTTGAGCGCCTGGTGCATGAGTATCCTTCCATCGCCCTGCGCATCATGAAAGATCTGACCCGTCGTATTCGCCAGATCAATCAGCAGATTGAAGACCTGGCCTTTAAAGATGTGCATGGTCGTGTCTCCAGCACCCTGTTTCAGCTACTCGAAACCGAAGAGCAGATCCGGGGCCAGCAGCTCAACTGCCTGCGCATGACCCACCAGGACCTGGCCAATATGGTCGGTTCCTCCCGCGAGACCGTCACCCGTGCGCTCAACCGCCTGCAAAACGAAGGCATTATTTCGATCTCACACCAGCAGATCGAAATTCTGGACCGCGAATACCTCGCCGACGCTCTGATGTAGGCAAAAGCGTTTTTTCTGACAGGCGGTTCCGCCAGCTTGACGCTGTGACGGGGCCGCCTGAAATCTATTATGAAAAACCTCCGTAAAAAAAATCCCTTGCTGGCCGCCCTGCAGGACACGCTGCAGCGCCCGGCCACCGGCTGGCCTGAGCTGCCGCTGCAGGATCGCATCGACTGCTGCGCCCAGTTTCTGCTGCTGCCCGTGCTCAAAAAGCAGGCTGGCCTGAGTGTCGAGATGCATGATAAAATCATGCCGGTGGCTGTAGATCTGGAGCGTCAGGCCAGCGCGCTGCTGGTTGACCAGCCCCGGCTGTTCAAAAGCATCCGGGATCTGCTCGATAAAACCACCGCCCTCTTTTTAATGGCCACCGAAGAGTAAGACTGTACCGCAAGGACCGCCCGTGAACCCTTACAGCGAACTGGTTGCCATGAAATCCCTGATCCCCAAGGTGATCGACAAGATCACCATGGACAACTGGTTCATGGACTCTGAATCTCTCGAAGCCCTGATGGACATTTTGCGCCACCGCTTTCCACATCACGGCAAACAGGTCGATCAGCTCACTTATCTGCAGATTGCCAACGAAGCCCAGGAAATGGCCGTGGAGCTGGTGATGAGCCTCAGCTACGGCGACCTGCTGCAATTGCTGGGCGAAAACCCCTGGATGCTCAACACCGAAGCCGAGCTGGATCTGCTGGAGCTTTTTCACGAAAAGCTGGGCAAAGCCACCGTGGCCTCCGTGGTCGCCGTGGTGCTCTGCGAGCACTTTTACGCCGATCTGATGCAGGGTGTGGCGTGTTTGATCTGATGCACAGGCCCGCTTAATATGCCCCACGAAGCCCTGAGTCTTTTCAGCGTTCTGCTCTGCCTGGCCCTGCTGGTTCTGAATCTGGGCGGCGGCCTGCGCCAGCAGCCCGTGCGCCAGAGCATGCTGGGCCTGGGGGGGCTGCTGCTGCTCAGTCTGCTGCTGCGCCCATACTGGCCACCGACTCCACCAGCCAGCATTCAGCGCGTGTTTCCGCCTTTTATGGGGCAGCCTGCCGGTCTGCAACTGGGGCTGCAGGCCCAGACCTGGCTGCCGCCACGGTCACCGGCACACCCGCCGATCAGCTGGCTGGCTCAGACCCGTGGCGGGCGCAAAGTGATGCATAAGCCGATTGTACTCTTTGCCCGGCCTGAGCAGTCGCCGGTGCGCGTCAAAGGCCTGCAGCGGGCTTTCAGGGAGCGCTTTGGCTGGCCTGACGTCTGGCAAACGCCGTTTGAACCGCGCGCGATCATTGCCCACTCCACCGAAGGAGAAGACGAGGCCCACGCCTTTGCCATTTTTAACCGCAATACCGAAGCGCAGTACCTCGGCGGGGTCTGGACTCATTTTGCCGTGGACCCGGCCGGGCAGATTTATCAGTATGGCCCGCTCAACCGGGTCAGCAAGGGCCAGGCCGGCCTCAATGATATCGCCGTGGGCATTGAAATTGTGGGTACCGCCAGTCTCTGGGTAGACAGCGGGGCTGAGGGGGGCAAGCAGAGCCGCGCGGGCTCGATTATCCGGCGCTGGCAAAAACAGGACCTGCGCCAGCTGGCGGCCACCGCCGATTTGATTCAGACCCTGCAGCAGCATTACCAGATTCCGCTGGCGCGGGTCTACTCCCATGAAGATCTGGGTAAGATTCGCGATCGCAAAGGGGTTTTTCCGGATTACCCCTGGCTGCGTCGCCAGATTCGCGATCGGGTGTATCTCAGCCTGGAGCCCGTGCGCGACAAAGACGGCCAGCCTGAGCGCTGGTACAGCTTTCTGGAGCCCTACGACCGCCAGGATCCGGGCCGGGACGTGATGGCGGTGCTGTACCGGCAGCTGCAGCCTTCAAGCAACTGAGCCGGTTAAGTACTGGATTTTTGAGGCGTGCAGGCTTTATGCCGGAGCAGAACCCATATCAAGGAGGGTCTGAGCATGAAAAGCGTTTTACACCGGGCCGACAGCCGGGGCTTTGCTGATCACGGCTGGCTGAAGTCACACCACACTTTCAGCTTTGCGGATTATTACCACCCCGAGCGCATGCACTTTGGCATGCTGCGCGTCCTCAACGACGATCAGGTGGCCGGGGGCAAGGGTTTTGGGGCTCATCCCCACAACAACATGGAAATTGTCTCGATCCCGCTGCACGGCGATCTGGCCCACAAAGACAATATGGGCCATGAGCAGGTGATCCGCCAGGGCGACGTGCAGATCATGTCTGCGGGCACGGGGGTGGTGCATTCAGAATACAACCACCATATCGAAGACCCGGTGCACTTTTTGCAGATCTGGGTGCTGCCGCGCGAGCGCAATATTGCGCCCCGCTATGCCCAGCAGCACTTTGCCTCAGCTGAGCGGCACAACCGCCTGCAGGTGGTGGTGTCGTCGCTCCGCGATACCCCCGATGCCCTGGATATCAACCAGGACGCCAGCTTTGTGCTGGGGGCCTTTGATCCCGGCTTTCAGACTGAATATACTCTGCGGCACAGCAACTCCGGCGTCTATGTCTTTGTGCTCGAAGGCCAGCTCAAAGCCGTTGACGAAAGCCTGGGCCGGCGCGACGGTCTGGGGATCTGGGACCTTGTTGACATACTCCCCTCCCTAAAGGAAGGGGATTCTCAAGCTACGCTTACCCCAATGGGTTACGTTAGCCCGCATTTCTCACAAAGGTGCGTTCACATAAGGTGTAGGGTATATTTCGGGAGTTTTTACTGAACTCGGTAGCCTCTGAACAGGCCGTTTCACGCTTGATTCATTGTCTTTGTTCGTTCGCTGGGTGAAAGACGACAGGCCAAAGATAACCTGGTTTCAGGCGATTGAGATCTTGGTGAAGGGGCTCAGGCTCACGGTATTCGCAATCGCTTCAGAACCTGTCCCCACAGAGAACGAAAGGGGCACGCGCTCGCCAATTGACAGATCAGGTGCCCACCGACATGCAGGACGCGCGCCGCTACCTTCAACAGCTTGAGCCGAATTGTTCCGGCCTGTGCTTTGGCGAGCTTTGTGCCCGTCAATCCGAGCCGGCGAATCGCTTGCATCAGAACATACGCCAGCCCTGAAAACCAGAGCCGAAGCTGGTTGGCCCGAAACAGATGCGCTGACGTTCGTCCCGCAGCGAGGTCGTGTTTCTGCTCTTTGATCCGGTTTTCCATGTCCCCGCGGGCACAGTAGAC
>JACYMC010000151.1 GCA_015272195.1 Candidatus Sericytochromatia bacterium | reverse complement strand
AACGGACTTCTCGTTTCGTGGCCGATGAGAGCTTGCGTAAAGTCTTTTTTTTTTGTATCCATTGGTATAGGGTCTCCTTTTGTAGATGATTTCTTTGTGGTTATTGAATCCATCGCCTCAAGGAGACCCTTTCATGTGTAAAAAAAACTTCAGCCGATCCCCTCAAGTCTACTCAGGGAGTGCGAAGAACGGTTCATTCTGAATCACTGGGGCAAGGAAACGGGTAAAACCTGCTATATTGAAAGACTTAACAACACTTTCCGACAGCGCATATCCCGTCTTGTTCGCAATAACTTGTCCTTTTCGAAAAAACTCGAACACCACAAAGCCGCCATCTGGAATTTTATCCATCACTACAATGCTTCTCTACAGCCATCATGACTTCCATAGGACTACCTCTGGATTTTTACAATGGGCCGTCAGCGCCGGCGCAGATAGCGTACGGCCTGTTCCAGGGCCTGGTTTTCGCCGGGAATGCTGATCACTGGAATATCGGGCTTCAGGCCGCGCTGGTGAATATCTTCGCCCCGTCGGGTCAGGTAATGGGCACTGGTTAAAGACAGCCCGGCACCATCTTCAAGCGCCAGCAGGCTTTGCACCCGGCCTTTGCCAAAAGACGTCTGGCCCATTAACAGGGCCCGGCCGCTTTCCTGCAGGGCCGCCGCCAGAATCTCTGCTGCACTAGCTGTGCCCTGGTTGATCAGCACCACCATGGGCACTGGCGGCAGCACGGCTGTTTGTTGTGTACTCAGGGTCATCACGCCATTGCGCCGGTCAACCACCTGAACGATGACGCCCTGAACCCCCAGCAGCCCGGCCACTTCCACCGCTTCCTGCACCAGGCCGCCGGGATTATTCTGCAGGTCCACAATCAGGCCCTGGCTGCAGTTGGGCAGGCTTTCCAGGCTGGTTTTGACCTGCTGCTGCAGCTCGGTGTTTAAAAAGGTGCTGATGCGCAGATAGCAGAGTTCAGCGGGCAATTGCTGTGCCCGCAGGGGTTCCAGTTTCAGGGCCTGTCTGATCAGTCGCTCGCTGCGTGTTTGCCCCTGCTGCAGGTACTCCAGTTGTACCGGCTCGCCTGCTGCACCACTCAGCCGGGCATTGATTTCAGCCCAGCTCAGATCGCTGATATCCTGACCGTCGATTTTGAGCAGGCGGTCACCGGCCCGCAGCCGGCTGCGGGCCGCTGGCGTGTTGTCGAGCACGCTCATCACAAAAACCTGCTGCTGGCGGTAGGCCAGCTCCAGCCCCAGGCCCGCAATTTCACCGCTTTTTTCTGCCTGCAGGGCGGCATAGTTTTCGGGGCTGAGGTAGCTGGAGTAAGGATCCTGCAGGGCTGTGACCAGACCCTCTGTGGCAGCTTCCATAAGGCGTGCTGATGACGGTGAACTGAGAGCCTGACGGGCAATGACCTGCTGGGCCTGCAAAAAAACGGCCAGTTGTTGTGAGAGATTCTCGGAAACTGCCGGCCGTGCCAGCAGACCCAGCCCAAAACACAGGCTGCACAGCAGCAGCGTTTGCCATTTTTGCATCTTCAGCGGTAGTCAGAACCCAGGGTCAGCGTCACCGGGCCGTCGTTGTGGATCCGCAGATCCATATGGGCCTGAAACACACCGGTTTCGACCTGGCTGACCCCCGCCTCGCGCAGCAGGGCCACAAAGTGCTCATACTGCTGCCGGGCCTGCTCTGGCGGCCCCGCGCCGATAAAACTGGGACGCCGGCCTTTGCTGCAGTCGCCAAAGAGCGTAAACTGCGAAACCACCAGCGCGGCTCCCTGCACGTCGAGCAGTGAACGGTTCATCTTGCCGGCTTCATCAGCAAAGATGCGCAGATTGGCGCATTTCTGAGCCCAGAACTTCAGCTCGTCTGCGGTTTCGTCTGCGCCCATGCCGACCAGCAGCACCAGGGCAGGGCCCTGGACTTCGCCCACACACTGGCCTTCCACCCAGACCGCGCCATAGTTGACGCGCTGCAGCACAATGCGCATTATTTGCTGGCCAGACGGCGGGTCAGCTCCTGAATGGCACGTTGCAGCTGGGGGTCCTGCGCTTCGGAGTAGGTTTTTTCGAGCAGTTCTTTGGGGATCTTGACTTCAATATCGGGCTCAATACCTTTTTTGTTGATATCTGTACCGTTAGTGGTCAGGTACTTGTTGGTGGTAATGGCAATGCCTGAACCGTCGTAGAGGTTGTGTACGGTCTGCACCAATCCCTTGCCAAAAGTTTTGGTGCCAATCAGGGTGGCCCGTTTGGTGTCCTGCAGCGCACCGGCCAGAATCTCGGAAGCTGAGGCACTGCCGCCGTCAATCAACACGGTGACGGGCACTTTGGCATCGATGGCCGGTTTGCCCGTGGGCTGCAGCATTTCTTCTTCGCCCTGGCGATCAACAATGCGCACAATCGGCCCTTTGCTGGTAAACAAGCTGCCAATTTTGACGGCATTGGGCAGCAGACCACCCGGATTAGAGCGCAGATCCAGGACCAGCGCCTGCATGCCCTGTTTGCTGAGGTCTTTGAGCGCTTCTTCGACTTTTTCGGGGGCGTTGCCCTGCATAAAGGAGGTCAGGCGCAGATAGCCAATCTGGTTGGCCAGCATTTTGCTTTTGACCACCTGGTGCTCAATTTTGCCGCGCACAATGCTGACTTCCTGCGTTTTCTCTGTATCCGGGCGGTAAATGGTAAGCTTGACCGTGGTGCCGGTTTTGCCGCGAATCAGCTCCACGGCGTCGTCCACGGTCATTTCTTCGGTCATTTTTTCGTCGATTTTCTGGATGATGTCTCCAGTTTTTAAGCCGGCTTTCCAGGCGGGCGTGTCTTCAATCGGGGCGATCACCGTCAGTTTCTTTTCGCGCATGCCAATCTGAATACCGATGCCGCTGAAGCTGCCGGAGCGCTCCTCGTTCATCTGCTTGTATTCTTCTTTGGAGATGTAGCGGGTGTAGGGGTCGTCCAGTGCGGCCAGCATGCCGTTGATGGCGCCCTGAACCAGCTTCTGGTCGTCTACGTTTTGCTCAACGTATTCGCCCTTGATTAAGTCAAATACCTGAAGAAAAACGCGGAAACCGCCGGTTTCAGCCATCACCGGCTGAAACGAGATGCCGGCGGTAAACGAGGCGGCCATCAGGCTGCTGAGTACAAGGGCTTTTTTAAATCTGCTGATCATCAAAACGTCTGGTGTCCTTTCGACTGCTTTGCTTCTTATCTTAACACCTGACCCTTTGTTTTTGCAGCGGCTTAGCGTTTTAAGGCCTTTAATTTGCGTCCGCCCTGCAGTCTGGGGGCCAGTTCAGCCAGCGTCTCTTCGGGCAAAGCCAGCCAGGCGCTGATCAGATGATGCAGATCGGCAAAGGCCGGGTAAGGGTGATAGACCAGGGCAAAAGCATAAGCGGCCCGCACCAGCCTGTCGGTCTGCAGGCACCAGAGGCAGAGTACATGGTAGTAGGCTGCCATTTCAGAGATATGAAACAGGCGATCGTCCGGGTCAAAGCCGCCGAGGTCGGTGCTCTGCTTCAGCAGTTCAGGCACAGCGTCACTTTCGCCGCGCAGCAGCAGGGCCTGGGCCAGATTGGTGCGGGCAAACAGATAGTCGGGGTATTTCAGCAGCATGTCCTGGTTGATCTGGCGGTATTTTTCGCTGTTGCCGCTCAGCTTCCAGACATAGGCCTGCAGGTTCTCAAGGGCTGGCAGTTCCGGGTAGCGCTGGACCAGCAGCTTGAGGCTTTTGAGCTCTTCGAGGCTGGCGGGCTGATGCTCTATCACCACACGCTGGTGAATGGCCTGATAGGCGGCCAGATCTTCTGCTTGCAGCCCTTCCAGTTGGTTATAGCGGGTTTTGACCGGGTGCAGGGTCCAGCGGGGCTGGCGGGGTGGGGGCAGGTCGTCAGGGTACCGGTGCAGGGCCCGGTGCATCTGCTGGGGCGGGGCCAGCAGACCGAAGGCTGCCAGTCGCTCCAGATCAGGGGGCAGTTGTGTCATTCAAAGTCCTGAATATTGAGCTGGCCGCCGTCGGGTTTGATCACTTTGTGCAGCGAGAGGCTCTGGTTGAGATGGTAGTTCTTTTCACTCTGGCTGCAGATATCCACTTTGGCGCCTGCTGTACCGCGAAAGGCGCCGCCGTTGTCGACCAGGGCAAAGTAAATCGGGGCGGCGTTGTGCATTTTTTCGAGTTCTGGAATCCGGAAAACGTCAACATAGCGAAAGGGCGCGTCTTTGCCTCGGTAGAGATTGACATCCATGGCAATGGCCACATATTTACCGGGGCTGGCATCGCCTTTTTTGAGGTTTTCGAGGTATTTTTCGAGGGTGTGGGGTGCCAGGGGTTTACCCATGCTGTCTTTGGGGCCGCCCTGCATTTTGGTGTTTTTGGGTGCATAACAGGTGCCGGCAGCTACCTTGAAAAATTCGGTCTTGAGCTGGCTGTGATCAACGCTTTCGCCGAGATCAATGCGGGGCGCCGCTGATCCCTGGTTCAGCGGCTGAAAGCCGACCTCATGTCTGGCCAGGGCCAGCATGTCGTTGCGGGCTTTTTCGCGCACAGCCGGGTCTTTGCTGCTGCGGGCGGTCTGGGTCAGTTCCAGGGCTTTATCGACGCGCTGATTGGCATCTGCTTTTTGATCCTTGTCGAGATAGCGTGAAACGGCAATTTCGTTGCGGATCTGTTTGGCTTCACTGCTGCTCAGGCCAATCTGCCCGTCAGAGCCACGCGTGTAATTCTTTTTGGGATCCAGCGGGTGCACAAAGGCAGCAAAGCCTTTGGGCATAATCGGTGAAGAAGCCATGGTCAGTACCTCACACAGCAATCAGACTAATCATATTATAGCAGGGAACCGACCAGGGCTTGTTCGTCATTTTATTGGCCGTTTGGGTTGCTGGGCGCATTGCCTGCAGGCGGTGCGGCGTCAGGGGCGCCAGCGGGAGGCTGTCCACCTTCAGGGGCCGGGGGCATGCCACCTTCGGGCATCTGGGCTTCCCAGCCGTGGTGGACTTTCCAGCCGGCGGCTTCTTTGACCAGGTTATAGGTCTGCTCTTCGTTGGTCATGGGCAGGGTTTTGCCGCCTTCATAATGGGCGCTGACGGCATCCACGATCATCTGATCGGCCTTTTTCATGCTGTCGGCTTCGCTGCCTTCAGACTCTTCCTGCATGGCGGCCATGATCTGCATCATTTTTTCCTGACCGATGGCTTCGGTCATGATCACTTCCATATTGGGAACGGTGAACGCCACCTGAGCTGTGGCGGTTTCGCCATTGACCTCTACGGATTTGATTTCAAAGCTGTATTTGTCCTGATAAGCTTTCCAGGCGCCGATATCGTTGTCACGGGTGTACTGCTCCAGGCTGCGCACCTGCTTGTCGCTGCTGGACAGGAAGGCATAACCTGCACCGGGATTGTTTTCTTTCATCTGGCTGTTGAGCAGTTTACCGAGCACGTCTTCGGGGCTCAGTTTGCTCAGATCAGCCTGCTGGCTGCTCTGCTGGTTCTGGCTGTCGCCAGTCTGTTCTGTTTCTTTGGGGCTGCAGGCCACCAGGGCCAGAGCCATTAAAAATGAGACACAAGCGATTGATTTCATTGGGAGACTCCTTAATCTGTAGAAGCGATAGATAACGCTGGCTGAACCATAACATAATTCAGGCAGCTTGCCAGCATGATGTCAGCAGAAAAAAAGCGCTTCCAGGTCAGGGGGTGCCGGGAAGCGCTGCAAGCTTTTTTGAGACAGTCTTATCGTGCTGTCTGGGATTTTTGTACCCGTACATCATCAATAGCAGGACCGTTTGAACCTGCCGTCAGAGACACAAAGCGCAGACGCATGCGTTGCCCTGGCGTTTGTTCCGGACGCAGATTAACGTTCATCTGCTGCCAGCCCATAGCGGTTTGGCTTTTGCCCTGGGTATTGAAGCTGAATGTCCCCAGGTTCTCGTCGCCCCAATAAACAGCCAGCTGTTTTTCGCCTTTGGCGCCGTTGATGTTGCCCGCCAGCTGAAAACTCAGCGTGTAGGCCTGTCCAGGTTCGGTGGCAATGTCCTGATACATTTCGCCCGGGCTGTCTGGGTTCAGATCCAGAGATTGCTTGCCTTCAGCCGGTGCCCAGGTATTGACAGGATCCAGCTCGGCTTTGCCGGCAGGCTTGACGATCGTCCAGCAGGGCAGCTGATCCACAAAGCGCCAGCTGGAACCGACTTCAGGCAATTCAAAGCCGCCGTTGACCACCAGATTATCGGGTGTGCCCTGGCAGGCATTGCCAGGCGAGGCAGAAGGGGCTGTCGGCACTTCTACCTGTTCCTGACCTTCGCCGTCATCCTGTCCCAGTAAACCCGCTGGCAATTGGCTGCGGGGCACCATATCCTCACGGTGGATAATCAGATCATGTCCCTGGGGACGGACGGTATAGCTGTCTTCGCCCATCGGTCCTGCAGCAGCTGTCGACAGCACCACGCTTCGGCTGAACACTTCCTGATGATCACTGCCCACAATAATGCCGGCTTCGCTACTGGCGGCTTGATCCAGGCTGATCTGAAGCTGGTTATCACCCACCGTGTTGCCGTGGTCAATCAAGACACGAATATCATCGGAACCGCCGGGGTGGCCCAGCTCAAAATCAAAGGTCAGGGTTTTATCGTTGACAATGTCAAAAATGTCGCCTTTTTCAAGGGTGCGCTGCTGAGACCCCACGGTGTTTTGCAGCAAACCAGGCAACTCAGGGGCAATACGGGCGGCAAAAAAGTCCGTGGCGCTGAGATCCCCAGCGCCATTTTTGGGGTTATAAACCACGCCCACAATCCGTCCGGGACCTTCAATGGTGAGCTGGCCTTTGGCACGTGAGCTGCCTTTATTGTCTGTGGGCTGCAGCCAACGCAGATAAACGGCCTGAATGCCGCCAGGAATCGGGCTGGGTTCAGAAACCGGGGGGTCCTGGTGATTGACGGTCAGAATGCTTAAGCCACCCCGCCCGTTGGCAACAAACAGCACATTGTCACGGTAAGCCACCATATTAGCCGAGGCGGCGTTTTCAAAGGCCAGGGTTCCGAGTCGGATCAGCTCGCCTGAAGCAGACATGCGTGCAACGCTGACGCCGTCAGAACCTTCAGCCATAAATGCATAGTCACCAGAAACGCTGGCTCCGTTGGTAATGCCGCTCGCTGTGCCCAGCTGACCGCGCTGCGAAAGATCCTCAAGGTTGACGCTTAAAGCACCGCCATCACCCGCGCCAATCAAAGCAAGATTTTCTTTGACCTCAATCGTGGACTTGGAAAAAGGAATGCTTGCTGTGCCCGGGAAGGCTTTTTTACGCAGCAGCTGAAGATCGCTGTCGAGAATGTGCAACTCACCCTGGGTGCCTCTGAAAACAGATACCCGCTGTGCATCACCTTCGCGGTAATCCAGGGTCACGCTGCGTGCATCTTCAAGGGGGTAAAAGGCTTTTTGCGTCAGGGTCTGGCCATCAATACTGACGACGCCACCATCGCGGGCTCCTGTGGTCACATAAATGTTGTTCTGGTCTCTGGCGACATCTGTCGCGGCAAAAGAAGGAATGTCAACCAGACCGTCATCAGACGCAAATTGACGGCCATTATTACTCAATCCGACCACCTGCAAAACAGCCCGGCTGTTGAGATCCTCACGCAAGCTGGCGCCGCTGAGATAGAGTCGGTCACCAGAGCGGGTCAAAGAATAAAAGTCCGTGTCACCCAGGGTGATTTCAGACAGTAACTGGGGTTCAGCCGGGTTGGATATATCCAGAATGTAAGCGCCGCCTGAAAATTCATCCCCGGCAATATCATAGGAAACATAGGCCAGATCACCTTCAATATGCACGTTGGTGGCCTGAACGCTGGTCTCGTTGATCAGCGGGGGGGCGACTTCAGCCACCAGTCTGAGTTCCAGAGGCCGCTCTTCCTGCTGTGTGTTAAAACCTTCTCGTTGCAGTCTCACGACTTCGTTCTTGCGGGTCAGACGGGCAGAAAGATTGGCCGCATTATTATTGACGGTTAATTGATTGGCTGCCGCATTCTGAGTAACGGCAGATGTGCTGAGCTGAGGAACCTGTGTACAGGCATTCAGGCTTAAACTGGCGGCCAGTGTCAGACCGAGACCAGCAGATAAGAAAAAACGGGGCGTAGGCATGTCATAAAATCCTTTGCATCAATACTTCTATAATTTATTCAAGCTTAATTATCGTTAAAAACAAATGACTTGTGTCAAAACCTGAAGAAAGTTTAAGGCCTTAAAGGCAAAAACGGAAAGCAATTTTTGAAGGTTTGGTCTGTACACAGAGATCTATCAATGATTATTCTAAGATTAAAATACAATTAATTAGAAGATAGCTATGATGTCGCATTTAACGCTTTCAGTCCTTGGTTTCTTCCTTCTGAGTGCCTGTGGCCGCAGCACTCCGCTTGACTTTAATGCGATCTACGGTTTGCCGGCTGGCAGTGAGACCAGCGCCAGTCTGCTGGTTCAGAATCGCTACAGCCTGCAGACCGGCTGGCGCAGTGGCTACGTCTATACCCCGCCTGATGCGCCCGCCACAGCCCCAGAAGCAGCCAGTCCTGACCTTAGCCTCAGCCAGCCTGACACAGACACTGCCGCACCCACCAACCCTGTGACAGCACCAGGCAGCACACCCGCGCCTGTGTCCCCGTCTGTTACAGCAGAACCGGCCCCCAAACCGAAAGTATCCAGTCTGAAGGCGCTGCCGACCGTACCGCCTCCCGTTTATCCGCAAGCACCTGACTTCAGCCTCGAAACCCTCGACGGCAGTCAGCAGCGTTTCGCTTTTCCGTCAGATCGTCCTCTGATCCTGGCTTTTGCCGATCAGAAAGGGGCCGAGCAGATGGAGGCCTGGATCACGCCGCTGTATAAGCGTTATACCGAGCAGGTAGCCATTCATGGCATTGCCGAGCTGGGCGGCGTGCCCGGCTTTGCACGCGGCATGGTGCGTGGCATTATTGCCGGACTGGTGGATCAGCCGATCATGCTGGACTGGAATGGCGCGGTCTCCAAGAAGTTTGGGGTCCAAAAAAATGTGACCAATATTTTTGTATTGGACGCTTCTGGCCAGATTCTGGCGGTCCAGCGTGGTCCGGCCAATCTTGACAAGCTCAAAGCCATTGTGACCGTGCTGGATCCCTTGGTAAAAGCCCAGCCTTAAGGTGCCAGCTTTTTTTCGTCTTCAATAGACGAGACCTGCGTGGGTCTGCCTGCCATAAACACGGGCTTGAGCACTACCCAGCCCAGGACGCCGGCGCCAGAGACGATCAGGGCGGCCACAGGATTGGAAATAGACAGGGCGTGCAGCATGGGGTATTCCTTTTCAGTGAAAGATATTACAACTTATGCTAGCATATCCCGCTTGTTGCGGAGCACACTTGCTGCAGGCCACTCACAAAGTGCTCGGCAGCAAAGCGCCGGGCATGGGCATGCAGACGCTCGGTCTTAAAATCAGCTTCACAGGCCACAAAGCGTTCCAGCGCAGCCTGCAGGCTATCGGGGGTCTGGGCCTCAAAAAACAAGCCTGTTTCACCGTCAATCACGGTTTCAAGCGCGCCGCCGCGGCCAAAGGCAATCACAGGGCAGCCAAAGGCCTGGGCCTCAACGGGCATGATGCCAAAGTCCTCTAAGGGCGCAAAAACCAGCGCCCGCGCCTGTTGATAGAGATTTTCAAGCTCTGCCCGCGACACAGGACCCAGAAATTCGGTGCGCGGGCCTGCCAGCTGCCGCAGGCGCTGGTGCTCTGGGCCGTCACCCACCACTTTGAGCGGCCAGTTGAGCCGGGTAAAGGTTTCTACCACCAGGTCCATGCGCTTATAAGAGACCTGGCGACCGGCCACCAGAAAAAAGTCCTGCGGGTTGCGCAACGGTGGTGTGGACGGCACGTCCACGGGTGGGTAAAGCACCTGGGCCTCGCGGTGATAATACTTCTGAATGCGGCGCTGCACAAAGCGTGAGTTGCACAGCAGGGTATCAATGCGCTGGGCGCTGAGCTGATCCCAGAGCCTGAGATAGTGCAGCAGGGGCTGGGCCAGGGGCCGTTGCCAGCGGGGCAGCTCTTGCTGCAGGTAGCTATGGCTGAGATCCCAGGCGTAGCGCAGCGGGGTATGAATATAACTGATATGCCGCGTTTCGGGGCCGGTGATCACGCCTTTAGCGCAGGCGTGGCTGCTGCTGATCACCAGTTCATAATCACTCAGGTCAAAGGCTTCAAAAGCCAGGGGCATCAGCGGCAGGCCCAGCCGGTGACGTTTTGCCAGTCCGGGCATGCGCTGAATAAAGCTGGTGCGCACATCCAGTCTGCTGAACTCGGGTGGCAGGCTCTCAGGCGTATACACCGCCGTGTAGATGGGGGCCTGCGGAAAGCAGTGCTGCAGCTCCAGCAGGACGCGCTCAGCCCCGCCATAGACCGTCAGCCAGTCATGAACCAGGGCTACACGCACTGGCGATAGCCCTGCAGGGTGGCGGCAGCCATCTCGCGCCAGCTGTAGCGGGCCACCTGGCTCCGGGCCAGCTGCTGCCAGGCAGGCTGTGCTTTGTCGTGGGCCTGCCAGGCTGTATCCAGTGCTTGCTGCCAGCTGTGGGCTTCATGCCCAGGCACATAGCGTGCTATCGGGCCCAGCACCTCGCGCAAGACCGGCAGATCGGCCGCCAGCACGGGTGTGCCGCAGGCCAGCGCCTCCAGCCCCGGCAGGCCAAAGCCCTCCAGCCGTGAGGGCAGCAGCAGCAGGCGCGCCTGCTGGTACAGGGTCGGCATATCTGCTTCAGGGACGTTCTGCAGGGCCTGGTGGTGAAACAGCCCGCTGTGGGTTACGCCCACTGAGCGCAGGGGCAGGCCCAGGGCTTCGGTTGCATGCAGGGCCAGTGTAAAGCCCTTGTGGGGCTTGCTATTGCCCACAAACAGGGCATAGTCGTCTGCACTGGCCCCTTCTGCCGGCTGATAGGCTGCCTCGACCCCGGGCCGGGTGACCTGAATATCGGGTCCGCCGGGGCCCAGCCAGCTGCGCAGGGCTGCAGCGGAAGCTTCAGACACCGTCAGCAGCAGAGCACAGCGCTGGCGCAGCTGCTGACGCAGCAGAGCATAATAGGCCCGGTGCTGTGCTGATACCGGTGGCAGCAGGTGAATCAGGTCATGCACCGTCATCACCCAGGGGCAGGGACTGATATAGGGTTTCCAGTAGGTGGGCACATGCAGCAGGTCTGGCCGCAGCTGCCGCAGCAGGCGGGGCATGGCCAGGGCCTCCCGGTGGCTGAACCAGGGAATGCCGGCGTCAACCCAGAGCACGGCAGGGCCTGTGGGCGGTGGGCTAAAGGTCTGGCGGTTGTAAATGACCAGCAGCAGGTCTTCAGGCCCCAGCAGCTCAGCCAGCTCCCGCAGCAGGTTGAGGGTATAGCGGGCCATGCCGTGCAGCGGCTGGCTCAGGCAGCGGGCATCCAGCGCCAGACGCATGCTGTGGCTCAGTCCAGCAGAGCCAGGACGTTTTCAGGGGGACGGCCCAGGGCAGCTTTGCCTTTGTAGACCACAATCGGGCGCTCAATCAAGCTGGGGTGATCGTGCATCAGCTGGCACCACTCGTTGAGCGGGCGCTGATCCTGCTTGCTCAGCCCCAGCGTTTTAAACAGCGGTTCTTTGATGCGCATCAGCTGCAGCGGTGAGCACTCCAGGGCCTGGCAGATGGCCAGCAGGGTGGTGGGTGCCGGCGGATCTTTGAGGTACTCGATCACGGGGATTTCCAGTCCCCGTTCCTGCAGCAGGGCGAGGGTGGCGCGGCTTTTGCTGCAGCGGGGATTGTGGTAAATCGCATCAGAAAGCATAAGGGACTCCTTTTGTCTCATGGGCCCCTATTTTAACACGGTCAGGCAATGAGCGCGTCAAGCCAGGCTGGCTGTGCTTTCAGCTGTCAGAAACAAGCCGGGCTTTGCTGGCGGGCGCAGTACCAGTCCGGTGGCGCGGGGGGATGCCAGAAGCGCTGGCCGGTTTGCAGAAAGTGTACAATCATGTCGTGCAGCTGGCCAATAGCCACTGGATCATGCTGGCGCGGGCTGATCATGGCGTGAGGCATCTGGTCTTCAGCCCGGTAGTGAAACCAGCCGTGCTGCGCGGCCCCGCCCAGACGGCGAAACATGACCCCGACCGGGTCTGCACCACTGAGTGGGTCATCGGCGGTCGTGAAAAACTGCACACGGGCCTTGACTTGCTGGACTTCGGTTCCGATCCGGTAAGCGGTATAGGCGTTGTTAAGATGCCCCTGGGTGTGGGGCAGATCTTCATCCGGGCTGCTGAAGGTGTTGCTGCCGTAGGGCAGCGCCTGCAAGGCCTGGACCAGTCCGCCAAAACTGAGGGTGTTCAGGCTTTCTGCCAGGGTAAAGCCCCAGGCGCTGGGGTAATCAGGGCCCAGAAAAGGGGCCACTGCCACCACGCGTTCAATCTCGGGCTGTTTTTCGGCCAGACGCAGGGCCAGATTGCCACCACCCGACAGTCCCACAGCATAGATCGGCACCTGCAGATCACTCAGGGCCTGATAGGCCTGCTCCAGAAAAATCTCATAGCGCTGCCGCTCGTGCAGGGCCACCATGCGCTCTCCCGTTCCCAAGCGTGTTGCATCCATCCAGCCATGGCCCGGCAGACGCGGGGCGTAATAGTGAAAGCCGGCGGCATTTAAACGCGCCCCCAGCTCGTCCAGCTGCCAGGGGCCGGCGGTATAGCCGTGCAGCAGCAGCACGCTGGCGTGAGCGCGTTCCGGCGGCAATAAGCCAAGATGGCTGGCATAGCGGGGCCGCAGATGACGTGGGGCTTTAACCCGCATTTCTCACAAACAGATCAGTAGATAAAAACTGGCTCCTTTCTGTAGATTAAAGTTATCATATCCAGAAATCGCAGAAAAGGAGCCAGCTGTATGAAGTGTAACCCTGAGACCTGGGAAGTTCAAGGCAAAAATGGAGAGCCGCTGACAGTCAATTTTGAAGGCGGTGCGCTGACTTCGGACGCAGGT
>JACYMC010000083.1 GCA_015272195.1 Candidatus Sericytochromatia bacterium | reverse complement strand
TGAATCTTAAGCATTATTTTGGGGGCTTCCTTTCGAGGGATGCCCCATTTTAGCTTAAATCCAACACGGACAATACTTACAGGTTATTTAGGGCTCTCAAACCCTCTCCCTGACTTGTCAAGTCAAAGCTTTGCTTATATAAAGTCAACTTTGTGAGAAATGCGGGTTAAAAGCGAAGTAGGACTGGATCAGTACGAGGTCCGAAAATGGACGGCCTGGCACCGTCACATGACTTTGGCCATGTGGGCTCATGCGTTTCTCACGGCCCTTCGCGCGCAGGGGGTTAAAAAAAAGAAGCGGCCCCGAGAAAAGCGAAGAGTCTGGCAAAGTTCAAACGCAGTCGACAAACTCATTTCCCTCACCCTGCCAGAGGTAAAACATTTGTTCGCTGAAGTATTCCTGCAACCCGCAAAGAGCTTGCTGGAGGTGCTGAAATGGTCCTTTTGGATACGACGACACCAGGCCAGAGCCTTGATCTCCCACTACAAACGCAGAGGGCATACCTTGGCCGAAAAGCTGCGCCAATCCACCGCCGTGGACTGGCAGGTGCGCGAAAGCGTGCGCGCGCGGCTGCGCATTCTGGTGAGCCGCACCTTGCAGCGCTACAAATACCCGCCTGACAAAGCCCCCGAAGCGATTGAACTGGTACGCAAGCAGGCTGAGGTGCTGAGCGCACACTGGGTTTAAACACGCTGAATGGCTTGACTTTCCCATTGTGGTAAGCCTGATACTGTGGCCATGAAACAACAAGCCTCTGTATTATGGCCCCTTTATCTGCTGCTGGCTTTGCTGGGCCTGTCGGCCTGCAATTTCAGCGAAGGCCAAAGCCAGGCGGCCAGCGAGCTGGATATGTCGGGCCTGCGTCTGCAGAATACCCAGAACCAGGGAGCGGATAAAGCACTCGATATGCGCCAGCTGCGCCTGCAGAGCCCGCCCGCCAGCAGTGCCGCCCCTGTGTTTCCGACGGACGCCAGCCGCACGCGCTACCGCTGCCCGATGCACCCGCAGGTGGTGCAGCAAGAACCGGGCAATTGCCCGATCTGCGGCATGGCGCTGGAGGCCAGCGACGTCAGCGCAGCCAGCGGCGGCGGCAGCGATTTGCAGGAGCGCGCCCTGGTGCAGATCAATCACACGCGCCAGCAGCTGATTGGGGTGCAGACGGCGGCCATTCGCAGTGGGCAGGCCAGCCAGAGCCTGAGGGCCGTGGCGCGGATTGTGCGCAACGAGAAGCTCTTGCACCATGAGCACAGCAAATACGACGGCTGGGTCGAAAAGCTGCACGCCGACTTTGTGGGCAAATACGTGCGCAAAGGCCAGCCCCTGGCGGATATTTACAGCCCGGAGCTGGTGGCCGCCCAGGAAGAATACCTGCTGGCCCTGCGCAGCGTGCAGCACTTTGCCGACAGCGGCTTTGAAAGCAGCCAGCAGGCCAGCCAGCAGGTGCTGGCAGCGGCCGAACGCAAGCTTCAGCGCTTTGACATGACCCCGGCCCAGATTGCCCGCCTGCGCGACAGCGGGCAGGTGCAGCGGCGGGTGACCCTCTTTGCCAGCGGCTCAGGGTATATCACAGAACTCGAAGCCCGCCACGGCATGCGCATCACCGCTGGCACCACCCTCTTCAGTCTGGCCAGCCAGGCCTCAGTCTGGGTGCTGGCCCAGGTCTACGAAAACGAGCTGAACGCTGTCTACGTGGGCCAGCCAGCAGAGGTCACGCTGCCTTTTTTGCCCGGCAAACGCTTTCGCGGCCAGGTTGAATACATTGATCCGGTCCTCGATGCCCAGACCCGCACGGCCAGCGTGCGCCTGGTGCTGCCCAATCCTGATGGCCAGCTCAAACCTGAGATGTTTGCCCATGTGCACTTTCAGCGCCAGCTGAGCGGCAGCCGTCGCCTGCTGCCGGCCTCGGCCCTGCTCGACAACGGCCAGCAGCAGTGGGTCTTTGTGGCCGAAGGCGAAGGCCGCTTCCGGCCCGTGCGGGTCAAAACCGGCCAGCGCTTTGGCGAGGACTATGAACTGCTTGAAGGGCCGGCTCCCGGCACCCAGGTGGTCATTCAGGCCCAGTTTCTGATCGACTCCGAAAGCCAGCTGCAGGCCGCCCTGGCCCGGCTGGGTGGCGCTGGCGCCGGCCATGCAGCACATGCAGCCCCCACCACGCCGGCTGCCCCGTCGAAAAATACGCCCAAACATATATCAAATGTGCCCGCTGAACACAGCGGCCACGCCGGCCACTAAATATGCTGAAAGCCCTGATTGCCTGGTCGGCCCGCAACCCCTTGCTGATCGTGATTCTGGCCCTGCTTTCGGGCTTTGGCGGCTGGCAGGCCCTGCGCCATTTGCCCCTGGACGCGATTCCTGATCTCTCGGACGTGCAGGTGATTGTGTTTACGGAGTGGCCGGGCCGCAGCCCGGATCTGGTCGAAGATCAGATCACCTATCCCCTGGCCACGACGCTGATGTCGGCGCCAAAAATCAAGACGGTGCGGGCCCAGTCCATGTTTGGCATGTCTTTTGTCTACGCGATTTTTGAAGAAGGCACCGATATCTACTGGGCCCGCAGCCGGGTGCTGGAATACCTCAACCAGGCCCAGAGCCAGTTGCCAGCGGGCATTACGCCCGTGCTGGGGCCCGACGCCACGGGCGTGGGCTGGAGCTTTCAATACGCCCTGGTCGATAAAACGGGCCGGCACAACCTGGCCGATCTGCGCAGCTTCAACGACTGGCATCTGCGCTACTGGCTCAAGGCCCTGCCCGGTGTGGCCGATGTGGCCTCCGTGGGCGGTTTTGTCAAACAGTACCAGATTACCCTTGATCCCAACGTGCTGCAGGCCTACGACCTCTCGCTGGAGCAAGTGGCCGAGGCCGTGCGCCAGAGCAATAACGATGTCGGCGGCCGGGCCATTGAGCTGGGCGGGCGCGAGGTGATCATCCGGGGGCGTGGCTATTTAAAGTCGCTGCATGAACTGGAGCAGGTGGTGGTGGGCGCCAATGCCAGCGGCACGCCCGTGCTGCTGAAGCAGATTGCCCGTCTGAGCCTGGGCCCTGAGCTGCGGCGGGGCCTGGCCGAGCTGGACGGCGAAGGCGAGGTGGTCGGCGGCATTGTGATGGTGCGCTTTGGCGAAAACGTGGCCACGGTGATTGAACGGGTCAAAGCCGAACTGGAACAGACCCGTGGCGCCTTACCCGAAGGGATCGCGCTGGTGACCACCTACGACCGCTCGGGCCTGATTTATGAATCGCTGCAAACCCTGCGTCACAAGCTCTGGGAAGAGTCATTGGCGGTCTCGGGCGTGATCATTCTGTTTTTGCTGCACCTGCGCTCGGCCCTGGTGATTCTGATCGCCCTGCCCCTGGCGGTGCTGATGGCCTTTGTGCCGATGTACTGGCTGGGGATGAGTGCCAATATTATGTCGCTGGGCGGCATTGCCATTGCCATTGGTGCGATGGTCGACTCGGGCATTGTGATGGTCGAAAACGCCCATAAAAAGCTGGAACAGGGCGATCCGCGCCCCCACAAGGAGCGCATTATTGAAGCGGCCCAGGAAGTCGGCCCCTCCCTGTTTTACGCCCTGCTGGTGATCACCGTCTCGTTTTTGCCGGTGTTTTTGCTGCAGGCGCAGGAAGGGCGGCTGTTTAAGCCCCTGGCCTATACCAAAACCTTTGCCATGTTTTTTGCCGCCCTGCTCTCGGTGACCCTTGTGCCCGTGCTGATGACCTGGCTGGTGCGCGGCAGGATCTTCAGCGAGCAGCGCCACCCGGTCAGCCGCCTGCTGATTGCCCTCTATACCCCGCTGCTCAAAGGGGCCCTGCGCTGGCGCTGGCCCGTGCTGGCCCTGGCCCTGCTGACCCTGATCGGCACCGTGCCGGTCTACCGCAGCCTGGGCTCGGAGTTTATGCCCCGCCTCTGGGAGGGCAGCAGCATGTATATGCCCACCACCGTGCCGGGCATTTCGCCCACTGAAGCGGCTCACCTGCTGCAGGTGCAGGCCCGCCTGCTCAAAACCCTGCCCGAAGTGGAGCGGGTCTTTGGCAAAGCGGGCCGGGCCGAGACCCCCACCGATCCGGCACCCTTGAACATGATCGAAACGGTGATCACCTTTAAGCCCCGCGATCAGTGGCGCCCCGGCCTGAGCCCCGAAGCCCTGGAGCGCGAAATGAATGAACTGCTGACCCTGCCGGGCGTCAGCAATGGCTGGACGATGCCCATCAAGGGCCGCATTGATATGCTCACCACGGGCATTCGCACGCCGCTGGGCATCAAGGTCTCGGGCCCCGATCTCAAACAGATTGAGGCCCTCAGCACCCAGATTGAGGCCCGTCTGCGCGGCCTGCCGGGCACGCGCTCAGTCTTTGCCGAGCGCCTGACCGGCGGCAGCTACCTGGATATTGCCATCAAGCGCCCCGAGGCGGCCCGCTACGGCCTCAGCGTGGCGGCCATTGAGGCCGTGATCGAAACCGCCGTGGGCGGTCAGAACCTCAGCACCACCATCGAAGGCCGCGAGCGCTACCCCATCAATCTGCGCTACGCCCAGAGTTTCAGAGCCGACCCGCAGGCCCTGGGCCGGGTGCTGGTGCGCACACCCGCCGGGGCCCAGGTGCCCCTGAGTCAGGTGGCCAGCATCAGCCTCAGCAGCGGCCCGCCCATGATCAACAGCGAAAACGGCCGCCTGACCGGGCTGGTGCTGATCGACAGCGGTGAGCTGGATCCGGGCCGCTATGTGGCCCAGGCCACGCCTGTGCTGCAGGCGTTGCAGCTGCCAGCGGGCTATACCTGGCACTGGAGCGGCCAGTATGAGCTGATGCAGCGGGTCAAAAGCAGCCTGCAGAACGCCGTGCCCGTGATGCTGCTGCTGATCTTTTTACTGCTCTATCTCAATTTTGGCACCCTGGCCCAGCCTTTGATGATCATGTGCTCTTTGCCCTTTGCGCTGGTGGGGGCCGTCTGGGCGCTCAGGTTTTATGGCTACAATATGTCCACCGCCGTCTGGGTCGGCATCATTGCCCTGGCGGGCGTGGCGGCTGAGACCGGTATTATTATGCTGCTCTACCTCGATCAGACCTGTGCTGAGCGGGCCGCCGCCGGGCAGCTGAACACCCCCGCTGAGCTGCTGCAGGCCGTGGTCGATGGTGCGGTGTTGCGCGTGCGCCCCAAGCTGATGACCGTGGCCACCGACACCTTTGGCCTGCTGCCGATCATGTGGGCCCACGAGGTGGGTTCTGACGTGATGCAGCCGATTGCTGCCCCCATGATTGGGGGCATGATCAGCTCGGCCTTTTTAACGCTGGTGGTGCTGCCCTGTATTTATCTGATCTGGAAAAGCCGGCAGCTGCCGCGCAAGTCTGAAGCCCAGATCTGAAAAGGGCCTCCCACGGGAGGCCCTGCAAAAGTCAGTTTGGAGTATGTATCAGCAGCCGTGATCGTTCAGCAGTTTGGCCACACCCGTAAGATAGCCCTGTTTAGCGATTTCTGCGCCAAAGGTGCCTTTCATCTGCACATAGAGGCCGATAGCGGCTTCAACGGCACCGGCCTGGGTTTTGAGGCCTTTGTTGGTCAGGCAGGCAGCACCCTGGCGGGCCCGCTCCTCGGTGATATTGGCTTCGGTCACAGCACTGAGATTGGCCGTGCTGCCGCTGTTGGCGACGCTGACGGTCTTTTTAACGTCCACAGACACCGTGCCGCCCTGCTCCGGCAGATAAATGCCCAGGCACTGGTCCTGATCATTGGCAATCAGCCAGGGATGGGTCACAAAGGTGGGCTGGGTGTAGCTTTCGCCTTTGGCCAGTTTTTTGTACTCCACGCGGCTGCCCTGGCGGTCGAGCCAGTAGACGGTCACCCGGCCTTCGGCATTATTGCTGAATTTAATATTGGTGGCCTCACCGTTGGCCGAGCGGATCGTACCTTCTTCGGAGCAGCTGCTGGCTTTGAGCCCGCTGAGGGTGGCAATTTCGAGCGGGTCGGGCAGGCTGGCGCTGCCTGAAGCATTGGCGCTGGCTGAGCTGTTGGCAGACGTATTGCTGCTGCTGCTGTTGTTACCTGTTGAGGCGTTCAGGGCCCCTTCGACCAGGCCGGGCAGGCCGGCGGGCATACAGGCGGTGAGCATTAACGCGCTGGCGAGCAGCGCATGGCGCAGATTGAGCATATTAAAAGACCTCTTTTTCACAACTTTGCTTTTTTGACTGGCTGAGACAGCGGCGCCGAAAAACCTGTGTCAGCGTTCTTCTGAAGCCCATGCTCTGAAGTCGCTTCATTGTGAAGCGATTTGTAAGCAATGTCAACACAGCTGTTGCCAGACTGTTTGTTGCAGACGGCAGGCCGGGGCTGTTTGTTCCCGGCCTGCGGATAGCTGTGGCTTAATCGCCCCCGCCGAGGCTGAAGTTAAAGCCGCCGCCACTGCTGCTGCCGCTGCTGCGGGAGGGCATCTGGGCCATAATCCGGTCGGCCAGGCGTGAAAAGGGCATGCTCTGCAGATACAGTGTGCCCGTACCCCTTACGGTGGCCAGAAAGAGGCCTTCGCCCCCCAGAAACATGGACTTCAGATTGCCAGCCCGCTCGATATCGTAGTCCAGACCGGGCGTCATGGCCACAATACAGCCGGTGTCGATGCGCATGGTTTCGTTTTCCAGCTCAATTTTGACCACCGTGCCGCCAGCGTGCAAAAAGGCCATGCCATCGCCCACCAGACGCTGCAGAATAAAACCCTCACCGCCAAAAAAGCCGGCCCCAAAACGGCGCGTAAAAGCAATGCTGATTTCTGTGCCCAGAGCCGCGCACAAAAAGGCGTCCTTTTGACAAATCAGCTCGCCGCCCATTTCAGCCATATCCACGGGAATAATTTTGCCGGGATAGGGTGCGGCAAAGGCGACCCGCCGCTTGAGGCTGCTGCGGTTCGAAAAATGGGTCATAAACAGTGATTCACCGGTCAGGGCCCGTTTGCCCGCGCTGAAGAGCTTGCCCATAAAGCCCTGATCGGGCTGGCTGCCGTCGCCCATTACGGCTTCAAAGTGAATGCCGCTGTCCATCCAGTTCATGGCACCGGCTTCGGCAATCACCACTTCACCGGGATCCAGCTCAACCTCCACCACCTGCATATCGTCGCCAAAAATTTCATAGTCCACTTCATGACATTGCATGGTCTGACACATCCTCCAGCATACCTGTATTGTGTGCGTGCACCAGCACGCGTCTGCAGGGTAGCATGATTTGTCAGACAGCTCAAAAAGGATTTTTAAAGGGGTCTAGTAAAAGCCGATTTCGCTGAGCCAGAGTTCAGCCGGACCGGCAAAGCCTGCGGCCACCACAGCAATCCGGGTCAGGTAGGCCAGGTTCAGGGGGTGGTTGGTGCGTCGGGCTTCAAAGGCGCTGAAGGGGACCTGCAGCGTTTGCCACTGGGCCTCAGCGGGCAGGCTGGCCCGGTAGTGCTGCCAGGGCATGCTCAGCTCTTTGCTGCGCAAATGCACAAAATAGCTGCCGGGCTGCGGCGCCAGACAGCGAATGTGCACGCCTTCAAAATGGCGGGCGTCAAACAGATGGCGTGAATGCACCAGGGGCAGGGCGGCCTGAATAAAGCCGCCCTGATTTTGCAATGAAACGCTGCCCCGCAGCTGCAGGCCGGTTTCAGGATCATGCCGGAGGCGGACGTCAGAGCAGCCGCCCATGACCTGATCGCTGAAGGCCATCCAGTGGGTGCCAAAGCGGGCCTGTTCGGCCTGTTTAAAATCATCGAGTAAGTAGGTCATGGTTTCAGCATAGCAGGCTGGAGCTGCTTTGCTCAGGGGGTTGGCTGCAGATCGGTTTCGCTCAGCGGGCGGGTCATATCGCGCCGATAGAGTTCTTTGATCTGACGATCCAGAATGCGCACCCGCAGTTCGCGGCTGAGATTTTTGCCAAACAGGCGCGTGGAGGTAATGCCGCCGCCGATGGTCAGGCCCAGCTGGCTGCGTACCGACTCGCGCACCGTGGCGCTGCTGCCGCTGCCGTTGATCTGCCGCAGATAGCTGCCGTCGATATACGGCCCGGTCTGAATAAAGGGCCCCACCAGGCCGGCAATTTCACTGTCGAGGTGAATACGGGGCAGGGTCAGGCGGCTGCGCACCTCGCCGCTGAGCTGAAGATTGGGCGGCAGCATGCTGGCGTCAAAACGATAACTGCTTTCGCTGCGGGCGCGGGGCTGCTGATTCAGCGCGGCATCCAGCTCCAGGGAGGCTTTGACCGTGCCCTTGAGCTCTGTGCCCACACCCAGCCGGCCATCAGCCCGGGCGCCAAAATCCAGGGCGGCGGCTGGCTGAATATGAAAGACGAGGGGTACAGGTCCAATCCAGGCTACAAACTGAGCGCTCATCAGATTCACCGCGCCCACAGGCTGCAGGGCCACTTCGGACATCATGCCCTGCAGTCGCAGTTCGCTGCGGACCTGGGTTTCGATCTGAAACTCCGGGGCCATGCGAATCGAGAGCTAGCCGTCCTTGAGCTTCAGACGCATATCTGAAAAGTCGGGTGTCAGACCCAGATCGATCACCAGATCCATGATGCCGCCAATATTGATGCGATGCTCACGCAGGCTGATGCGTTCCGGAGAACGCACCATGCGGGGGCCGGCCAGGTCCAGTTCCTGAAAGGCGTCAAACAGGGTGGCCGGTGTGGTTTCAACAATCACCTGATTGCCTTGGATGCGGCTGCTGCGCACGCGGCGCAAAAAATCCTGGTTCTGCAGGGAGCGGCCAATCAGCACCTGCTGGGGCTGAAACTGGTGCTGGGTGCCCTGAAACACGAGGCGTTCGGGCTCGACCGCCACGGGGACGGGATCTTTAAAGGTCACGGTTTCCTGATGGCTCAGCACCTGTTCGTGCACAGGCTGGGGGGCATTGAGCTGGCGCTGCAGCTGGGCGGCCGGGGGTGCAGGGGGTGGTACAAAGGCGACCTGCTGACAGCTCAGCAGGCTCAGCGAGAGCAAAGCAACAGAAGATAACAGTGCGGACTTAAACAGGGATGATTTCACAACAGGGGGCCTCAGCTTACTCAGAATAGCTCTATTTTAGCGCAGATTTGCTAAGCTGTCAGAAAATCTTTGCTTCAGGAGGTGTCTGATATGGACTGGACCCCCACCGTGCGCCTCAGCCGTTTGCAGCGTGAGCAGCGCTGCATCTGGCCGCTGGGCGACAACGAGGTGCTGCTGCTCTGGTATGCCGAAAGCGTTTATGCTTTCGAAAACCGCTGCCCGCATCAGGGTTTTGCCCTCGAAAACAGTGTTTTGGATGCTGCAGAGCACAGTCTGAGTTGTCCGCTGCACCAGTGGCGCTTCAGGCTTGGCACGGGGCAGTGCCTGCACAACCAGAGTGCCCTCAAGGTGTATGAAACCCGTCTGCAGGACCAGCGGGTCTGGATTCGGTTGCCGGGCGGCTGAATGCCCTACAAAACATGTTAGAATACGCTCATGGGATTTCTGGACTTTCTTTTTGGCAAGCCCCGGCAGGATCGTTCAGCGGCACCCGCACTGGTGTCGCGAAGCACGCAGTCACTGCCTGCCCGGCAACCGGGTGTACTCGGCATTCGCGTGGGGGATGTGGTCACGTATGATGCCACCGACTTTGTGGTGCGCAATCGTTATGTCTACGAAAACCACGGCTTTAAATGGTATGCCTACCACCTTGTGGACACCATCTCAGGCCGCAAGCTCTGGATCGATGCCGAAGATGACGATGAACTCGAAGTGGCCGTCAACCAGCCGATCAACCTGTCGCTGAGCTTGCCCGTGCCCCAGCAGCTGCAGCATGCGGGCCGCACCTACTATCTGGACGAGCATGGTTACGCCCGTGTGCTGATCGAAAGCAGCGACAGCCCGCCCCGTTATACGGAAGTGGAGTTCTGGGACTTTTGTGATGACAGCGAAACCCACTTTCTGGGGGTCGAGCGCTGGGGCAATGAGCTAGAGGTCAGTACGGGCAAAACCATTGGCGATTATGAGCTGAATATTCTCTCGGTAGGCGGTGGCAACTGATGCCCCGCTTTGTGTATCTGGGCATTTTTCTTGCGGTGGCCCTGGTGCCCTTTCTGTTTTTTGGTTTGCTGTCTTCCGGCAGCGCAGGTTATAGCAGTGGCCGCCATTATTCACATGGCCCGTCCTTTTTGTTTATGCATTTTGGCAGCGGCTATCGCGGCAGTACTTACCGCAGCGGGCCCTCGCGGGGGCGCGGTTTCAGCGGCGGCTCCTTCCGGGGCGGCAGCTCCCGTTTTGGAAAATAATCACACAATCAATGGAGGTTCAGACGTCTTATGGAAGCCCTCAGAGCCCTTTCACCGGGCATTCTCCTGGTTTCGCTGATCTATGCCGTACTGGGCATGATCTTTTTAATGGTTGCTTACAAAGTCTTTGATATTGTCAATGCCCTGGAATTTACCAAAGAACTGGAAAAAAACAACCAGGCGCTGGGGACGGTGATTGCCGGCTTTTTTATTGCCATGGCCATCATTATTGCGGCCGCTATCCATGGCTAAATCGCGCTCAGTCTCTTCTTTATTGTGTGCCACGCTGCTGCTGAGCAGCCTGGCGCAGCCGGTGCTGGCTGACGAAGCCACCCGCCTGTTTACCGATCTGGGCACGATTCCTTTGCCCGCCACCGCGCTGGTGGACGACAGCACCGCACTGAACCTCAACCCTGGCGCGGCTGGAGCCCGCGATCTGTTTGAGCTTTATGTCTCCAAATCCATTGATCCCAACGTGCGCGGGCATGTGGCGGCTGTGATGGGCCTGCCCAATCTGAGCCTGGGCTTTCAGCAGTTTGAAGCCGGCATTCTGGGCGATCTGCGCAAGTTCTCAGCAGCTTATACCTATCCCCTATCGGAGTTTATCAGCGTGGGGCTGGGTTATCATCTGACCCAGCAGGTCAACGTGGCCGATTCCAATATTCACTCCTTTGACGCGGGTCTGCTGATCCGTCCGGCGCGCTTTTTGTCTTTTGGCGTGGCGGCCCGCAACCTTAATACCCCCTTTGTGGGTGAGCGCCAGATTCGCCGGGCCTATGCCCTCGGTGTGGGCGTGCGCCCCTTTGGTGAGCGCCTGACCCTGACCGCTGACGCCCAGTGGGATGAAGGCGACCCCGTGCAGCAGATCACCGGCCTCTTTGGCCTCGAAACCGAACCGATTGACGGCCTGCTGCTGCGCGGCGCGGTGGATTTGCGCGGCCAGTTTATGCTGGGGGCCGGCTTTCAGTTTGAACTGCTGAACGCCGGGTATTATCACAGCTTTAACGGCAACCGCAATGTGGATGGCGTGCACCTGCAGGTCACCAACGCGATTTTTGAAAACGCCGTGCGCCAGATCGGCAATCACTTTGCTTATATCGACCTGAACCAGGGTCTGGTACCCGACAATGGCCAGCCCGCCCCGCTGATTTTTAGTCAGGGCGGCCCTTTGACCTATTGGCAGCTGCTGCGCCAGCTGGAGCTGGCCAAAAATCTGAACCGCTACAAAGGCGTGGTGCTGGATGTCGGCAATCTCAGCCTGGGTCTGGGCATGATCGAAGAGGTCCGGGCCGCGATTCAGGCCCTGCGTGACAGCGGCAAGCAGGTGATTGTTTACCTCAACCAGGCTGGCATGGGTGAATACTATCTCGCCACCGCTGCCGATCAGGTGGTGCTGCACCCCCTGGGCAGCCTGAGTCTGAACGGCTTTGCCTATGTACTGCCCTATTACCGCAAGGTGCTCGACACCCTCGGTGTCAACGTGGACTTTGTCAAAGTCGGCAAATACAAAACCGGTCTGGAGTCCTACACCCAGGCTGAGGCCTCTGAAGCCACCGTAGAACAGTATAAATCCCTGCAGGATGACGACTTTCGCCGCTTTGCCGAGGCCCTGCAAAAGCGTCGGCAAATCAAGGCCGATACCTTTGAGCGGGTGGTCGATAAAACCCTTTTTTCGGCCGTTGAGAGCAAAGAGAGTGGCCTGATCGACAAGGTGGCCTACCGCGACGAGGTGCGCCAGATTGCCGCCGACATGATTCACCAGCCCACGGTCAATATCGAGAGCCTGGAGCGCCTGCGCATGCACCGCGAATCCTGGGAGGCCCGCGATAAAATCGCCGTGGTCTATGTCTCGGGCACTATCTCCGAAGGCCGCAGCGGCCGCAACCTGCTCTTTGGCGAAAACGTTTCCGGCAGCCAGACGGTTGTGGAGCAGATCTTTGAAGCCCGCGAAAACCCCCAGGTCAAGGCCCTGGTGCTGCGGGTCAACAGCCCCGGCGGCTCGGCCCTGGCCTCGGACGAAATCTACCGGGCCCTGATGCGCTTCAAGGAGCTGACCGATAAGCCCGTGATTGTCTCGATGGGCGACGTGGCGGCTTCGGGCGGCTACTGGATTGCCCTGGCCGGCGATAAGATCCTGGCCAACCCCAGCACCGTCACCGGCAGCATTGGCATCTACGCTGGCAAGGTCAATCTGGCGGAGCTCTACCAGACCCTCGGGGTGCAGCATACGATTATCAAAACCAATGAAAAAGCCGATCAGAACGGTACCCACCGGGGCTATACCGACGCCGAACGCCAGGTGGTACAAAACAATCTGCGTGACTATTACCGCATCTTTCTGGAGCGGGTCTCTGAGCGCCGCAAGCTCGACTTTCAGCGGGTCGAAGCAGTGGCTCAGGGCCGGGTTTATACCGGCGAACAGGCCGAAAAAATCCGTCTGGTCGACCAGCTCGGCAACCTGCAGGATGCGATTCAGCTGGCCCGCGACATGGCCAAGATCAGCACCGAAGAAATCCAGATTCTGCACTTGCCTTCGTTCAGTCCGCTGGCCGATGAGCTGGGTGGGGTGCAGGCTGTGCAGACCCTCAAAGATCTGCAGCAGGTGCGCGACAAAGGCCTGCTGGGCAGCCTGCAGGCCTCTCTGAATCAGGTCTTGCCGAGTGCCGATACCGCTCTGGCGATTCTGGACCCCGGCTGGCAGCCTGCGCGCTATTAAAGCCAGGGCCTAAAAACAGCGCGGGTATGCGCGTAAAGTAGAGTATCTGCGTCTAACCCGCATTTCTCACAAAGGTGCGTTCACATAAGGTGTAGGGTATATTTCGGG
>JACYMC010000137.1 GCA_015272195.1 Candidatus Sericytochromatia bacterium | reverse complement strand
CCGCACAAGCTCTACGATTGATCAAATTTGGTTCCCTGACTTTTGGATGACCCTGGGAGGCAGGGTATAATGATTCAGGTACCTGCTGCTGAAATGCCCTGTCAGCCTTAAGTGCAGATTAAATTTGATCTAAACTTTAAATTTGTGTGCGCAAGATCTGGCGCAACCGGGGCGAAAAGAAAACTATAGCCAAGCGATTGTACCGGAGGAAACAAAGACCATGGGAAGTTTAAGACCCCTTAGCGAAATTATGCCGCAGCAGACTTATCAGCCGCAGCCGCAACCCCAGATGCCGGTACAGCAGGCCCCTCAGTATCCGCAGCAGCAGCTTCCGCCACAGCAGTACCAGCAGGCCCCCCAGCAACAGGTACCCCAGGGCAACACCCAGGTTTTTGGTCTGCAGAGCACTGCCCAGCTGGATCAGATGCGCAACAATGGCCGGGTCGAAATTGTGGTACAGGACGCCCAGGCTGGCTATCAGGTCATTTCTTCTGATGCTTTGAACATCGCCTCCATTGAGCGTCAGAACGGTCAGCTGGCCCAGGAACTGCGCCTGTTTGATGTGAACAACGATGGCTGGATTGTTGAAGCTGAACTGCAGGCCCACACTGTCGGACAGGTCCCTGTTCAGCAGGTAGGTGAACAGCCCAGCACCTTTGAGCATGTGGCCTCCTCAACCCTCGGTGGCGGTCTCTTCGGCAGTGCTGTGGGCGGTCTGGCCAGTCGCATGGGTATGAATATCGGCAGCAAATTCGGCGTCAAGGGCTGGGTGGCCGGTATGGCCGTCGGTGCTGCCGCCGGTCTGGTGGGCGGCTTTATGACCAAGCCCAAAGCTGAAGACAACCAGCAGCAGAATTACGCTGGCACCACCGGCTACCGTGTGGAAACCCAGTGGAGTAATAATCGTTTGATCAAAACGATTCTCTGATTTACCAGTTACTGCTTTAAACGCCGCTTCATACCGAAGCGGCGTTTGGCTGTTTAAGGGGCTCGTGGCGGTCAGAGGATCAGGGCTTGACCGGTACTGGCCGGTATCGGTGCAAGCCGGGTTACTTTGGCAGTCTATCGTTAAGGTCTGCGGGCTCATGTGATGCGGTCGGTGGCTCCAGCGGCCGATCCATGGGTTTCAGCAGCCAACGGGCCAACCAGCGGCCAAAACCTGACAGCACCGGCAGGGTCAGCAGGGCAAAGATCAGGGCCTGTTTCAGCACATACCAGTGGGTGACCAGCATGGGCGCCTGATTTTCACCGGACTCAACCGTGAAGCCCTGCCAGCGTGCGCGAATCATGGTTACATTTTGATCATCAGATCATGCAGTTTGTCATGAATCAGGCGAAGCGCGTCTGCGTGGCGCTCAGCCTGGGCAATCTGGCCGCATTTGCCGTAGAGATCGTCCCAGAACGCGCAGCGATCGGTAACACAGGGAACGGCAGCTTCTTTGCTGAAAGAGGAGCGAAAACTCATGACCGGGCAAATGCCCGCTTTACGAGGGTCTGACATGCTTAAAATACCTCCAGGATGTTAAATGAGTTGATTGATTTGCGCAACAAAGTCAATCACCCAGTTGGGAAACACAAAGAGTCCTAAAATCCCCACTAAACTTATTCCACTGGCCAGAGCCAGCAAGACAGGCGGCGTTTGCTCAGATGGGCTGCTGCCAGAGGACTCTGTTTGTCCAAAGAACAGGACCCGAATGATGCGTGCATAATAATAGAGTGACACAACGCTGCTCAAAACGCCAATCAGGACCAGCCAGAGATACTGGCTTCCCATCATGGTCACGGCGCCAAAGAGGTAAAATTTGCCCAAAAAGCCGGCAAAGGGTGGCAGACCGGTCAAGGAGAGTAAACAGGCTGTCAGCACAAAGCCCAGCCAGGGATGTTGACGACCCAGACCGGTCCAGTCCTGCAGGCGCACGCTCTGGCTTTTGGCTGCAAAATAGATCATGACGGCAAACGCACCCAGGTTCATCAGCACGTAAACCAGCAGATAATAATGCAGACCTAAAAGTGCCATATCGCGGGATTTGAACTCTGACAGGGCCACAATGCCCATCAGCAGGTAACCAGCGTGGGCAATGCTGGAGTAAGCAAACAGGCGTTTGATGTTTTGCTGGGCGATGGCCACCACGTTACCATAGACTATCGACAACACAGCCAGGATAACAATCATGCGCGTCCAGAACGGCACGGTCACGTCTGCGCTGAGGGTTTCCAGGATGCGCATCAGGGAGGCAAAGCCGGCTACTTTGGAGCTGGCCGACAAAAAGGCGGTCACCGGCAGGGGCGCACCCTCATAAACGTCCGGGGCCCAGAGATGAAAGGGCACGGCGGCAATTTTATAGCCCAGGCCGCCCAGAATCAGCACGAGTGCGGCCATCAGTTCAATTTTGAGGTGGCCGTCCTGAAAAGCCGGTGCGCTCTGGCCTTCAACGGCAGTAAAGCGGTAGACAAACTCACTGCCCTGTTGATGCAGAAAGGTATTGATTTCGGCAAAGTTCAGGCTGCCGCTCAGGCCGTAAATCAGCGAAAAACCAAACAGCATCAGGGCCGATGAAATGGAACCAAAAATCAGGTATTTGATGGCGGCCTCGGCTGAGCGGGCCTGGGTTTTGCGCAGGGCTACCAGCACAAAAGAAGAAATGCTGAGCAGTTCCAGCGAGAGATAAAAGGTCAGCATTTCGCTGGCCGATACCAGAAACAAAGCCCCCAGAGTGGCCAGGCTCATCAGACTGTAAAACTCACCCGGGTGGCGCAGTTTATCTTGCACATAGCCCACCGAGAGCATCAGGGTTAAGAGGGCTGCGAGCAGCAGTACAGCGCGAAAGAATACGGCGGTCAGATCGGGCAGAAAAGCGCCCGAAAAGGTTTCAACACTAGCGTAACCGCCCCAGTGCAGGCCGAGCAGCGTACCCAGGGCCAGGGTCAGCCCCAGGCCGTTGGCAAAAGCGAGCTTGCCGGTGCGTGGCTTTGCAGGATCCAGAAACAGATCCAGTACAATCACGCCCAGGGCCGTCAGGCAGACCAGAATTTCAGGGAGAATACCAAGCAGATCCATATCAGCCTCCGACCTTGGGCAGCCAGGATAAAAGATGTTCTGACGCCGGGTTGATATAGTCCACCAGCAGAGCCGGGTAAATTCCCAGCACAAAGACCAGAATCATCAGAACGGTCACGGTCACCAGCTCTGTGCTGTTGATATCAGAGAGTTCCTGCCAGCGTTCGGCCATGGGGCCAAAGAAAACGCGCCGGACCAGCCAGAGCGTGTAGGCCGCGGCCAGAATAATGCCCAGAGCAGAGGCAATAGTCGCGCCCTGGATCAGGAAGTGGTTCAGGCCTTCGAGGCTGTTGCCGTAAGTGCCGGTGAAAATTAGAAATTCGCTGACAAAGCCACTCATGCCGGGGGCACCAACCGCTGCCAGGGCGGTGATCACAAACAGGCCGGCGGCCAGGGGCATACGCTGGCTCAGGCCACCCAGCTGGGCCAGATCGCGGGTGTGGGTGCGGTCGTAGACCACGCCTACAAAGATAAACAGCAGCGCCGTAATGGTGCCGTGGGTAAACATCTGCAAAATCGCTCCGTTCAGGCCAATGGGGTTAAAGGCTGCCAGACCCAGCAGCACAAAACCCATATGGCTCACGCTGGAGTAAGCAATCACGCGCTTCATATCGGTCTGGGCCAGGGCCAGCAGCGCGCCATAGAGAATATTGATCATGCCCAGCACGGCCAGAGCCACGGCCATCCAGTACATCATATCCGGGAAGAAGCCCAAATTAAAGCGCAGCATGCCGTAAGCCCCCATTTTGAGCAGCACCCCGGCCAGAATCACTGAAATGGCGGTGGGGGCTTCTACGTGGGCATCCGGCAGCCAGGTGTGCAGAGGCACTACCGGCAGCTTGACGGCAAAACAGATAAACAGGCTTAAAAAGAGGGCGATTTGCAGCGGGCGACCCATGCCGGCCAGCAGGTTGTTCTGGTTTTGCAGCAGGGTGATCACATCAAAGGTCTGCAGCGGCGACAGGAAGTAGATGGCCAGAAAGCACATAAACATCAGCGTACTGGCCAGCAGCGTGTAGAGAATAAATTTAATGGCGGCATACTCACGGCGTGGGCCACCCCAGATGCCGATCAGGAAGTACATCGGGATCAGCTCCAGCTCCCACATCACAAAGAACAAAAAGAGATCCAGGGAGGTAAACACACCCAGTACGCCGGTTTCCATGATCAGCAGCATGGCAAAGTACAGGCGGGATCGCTCCTGGGTTTGCCAGGAGACAAAAACGGCAATACAGACAATCAGGCTGGTCAGCAGCACCATCGGCAGGCTGAGGCCGTCGACGCCCACCTGATATTGCAGGTTGAACTGGGGCATCCAGGGCAGCCGATCCACAAACTGAAAGGCGTTGCCTGCCGCGTTGAGATCATAGCGGCTCAGCAGCACCAGCGAGAGAATCAGGGTTAATCCGCTCCAGAAGGCCGCCAGCCAGTGATAAAAATGGGCACGGTTGCTTTTGAAGAGGGCCATACTGGCCGCTCCGACCAGGGGAGTAAAAATGATGGCTGAGAGCAAAAAGGGCGGGGTGGATGACATCTTAAATCACCTTTCCAAGGGGCAGCCAGAAGAAGGCCAGCAAGAGCAGAACCACAATAATAATCAGGGTCAGCAGATAGGTTTGTACGCGGCCGGTCTGGGTGTACTTGAGGGTTTCGCTGCCGGCGATGGTAAACAGGCCTGTACCGTTGACCAGCATGCCGTCGAGAATGTATTTATCGACAAAGTGGCTGATGCGGGCCAGACCCATCACCAGCCAGCGCACCACAAAGTTATAGGCGTCGTCAATGTAAAAGCGGTGTAATGAAGCTTCGTGAAGGGGCTTTAGACGGGTGGCCAGCTGCTCTGGTGAGAGCAGGGGTTTGCGGCTGCCGTACATAGCCCAGGCCAACCCGGCTCCCAGCACAAAGACAATCAGCGAAACAATCAGCACAGCCGGTACCAGACCGCTGTGGTGCGGTGCGGCGGTGTGACCGTGGCTGTAGTGTAAAAAGTGATGAATGTGCAGATCTTTGGGGGTGTAGGGCGTGCCGATAAAACCGGCCAGAAGGGAAGGCACGGCCAGAATCAGCAGCGGGGCTTTCATGGCCCAGCCGGGATCGTGCAGTTTTTCGGGCGCGAGTTCACCTCGATAGGCGCCTTCAAAGGTCATGAAGTAGAGGCGGAACATATAAAAGGCGGTCAGTACAGCTGCCAGAGCGGCCAGCCAGAAGAGCGGGGATTTGGCGTCCCACATGGCCAGTAAGAGTTCGTCTTTGCTCCAGAAGCCGGCGGTTATAAAGGGCAGGCCAGAAATCGAAGCGGTGCCAGCCAGGCAGGTCAGTGCGGTCACGGGCATGTATTTGCGCAAGCCCCCCATCAGGGGCATTTCGTTGCTGTGCACGGCGTGAATCACGCTGCCGGCACATAAAAAGAGCATGGCCTTAAAAAAGGCGTGGGTCAGCAGATGAAACAGACCGGCGATATAGCCCAGGGGCACCAGCTCCACCAGGCTGCCGTTATCGTAGACCGGCAGATACATGCCCAGGGCCATCATCATAAAGCCCAGCTGAGACACGGTGGAGTAGGCCAGCACCCGTTTGATATCGGTCTGGGTAACGGCAATGGCGGCAGCCAGCAGGGCGGTCACACCGCCAATCAGGGCGATAAAGTCGAGCACCAGAAAGCTGCCAAACAGGGGCGTGGTGGCGGAGGCAAAGATCGGCATCAGCTTGGCCACCATATAAATGCCGGCGGCCACCATGGTCGCCGCGTGAATCAGGGCTGAGACAGGTGTGGGGCCCTCCATGGCGTCAGGCAGCCAGACGTGTAGCGGGAACTGGGCGGATTTGCCAATCGGACCCCAAAAGAGCAACACGGCGGCAATGGCCAGGGTCAGGCCGGGCAACTTGCCGATATTATCGGTCACAGTAGCAAAGTCGAGGCTGCCGGTCATATAAAACAGAATCATGATACCAATCAAAAAGCCAAAATCCCCGATGCGGTTCACAATAAAGGCTTTTTTGGCGGCCGCCCCCGCTTCGGGCTTGGCAGTATAAAAACCAATCAGCAGGTAAGAAGACACGCCCACCAGCTCCCAGCCGGCGTAGAGCATCAGCAGGTTATTGGCCAGCACCAGTAACAGCATGGAAAAGGTGAAAACCGACAGGGCACCGTAATAACGGGCCACGCCTTCTTCGTGCGCCATGTATTCCATGGAGTAGATCTGCACCAGCAGGCTGATAAAGGTCACGACACCCAGCATCATGGCGCTCAGGTTGTCGATGGCCCAGCCCAGTTCAAAATCAAAGCTGCCGGCAGTCAGCCAGCGCATGGCGCCGCTGATCTCCTGCTCCGGCTGACCCAGACGGGCCAGGAGCAGACCGACGGACCACAGCAGGGCCAGGGTGGTGCCGCTGAGTGAAAGGCCCATGGCCAGGCGGGCGCTTTTGCGGTCGACTGCGGCGGCCAAAAAGATCAGCAAAGCAGCAATTAAGGGGAAGATGGCGACCAGCCAGGCGTTTTGTACAATCAAATTCATTCAGTGGCCTACCATTTCATCAGGTGGATTTTGCTGATATCCACCGTTTTGAAGTGTTTATAGATCGCCAGCACCACCGCCAGACCCACGCCGGCTTCAGCGGCTGCCACCGTGATAATAAAGATGGCAAACACCTGGCCGCTCAGGGCTTCAGGGGTTACATATTTTGAAAAAGCGATGAAGTTGATGTTGATTGCATTCAGCATGAGTTCAATGGACATCAGGACTTTGATCAGATTGCGGGAGGTGGTAGCGCCATAGAGACCAATACAAAAGAGAGCCGTGGCAAGGACCAGATAGTGCTGGACACCAATCTCAAGCAGTACGTTCATGATCCGGCTCCTTTCGTGCCACCACAATGGCGCCGATCAGGGCCATCAGCAGAATCAGAGAGGCAATTTCAAAGGGTAGCAGATACTGGCTGAAAAAGCGTTCTCCGATGGCTGCTACCGTATTGAGATCGGCCTGGGCCGGCTCAGCAGACAGCTTCCAGGTGCCGTTCCAGAGCCCACGGGCCAGCAGCGCAAAAAAGCCCAGGGCCACAAAAATCAGGGTCAGAAACTTAAAGTCAAACTCGTGCTCAGGAATGTGCTGGCGGCCGGTCAGCATCACGCCAAACACAAAGAGAATAGCGACAGCACCGGCATAAATTAAGATCTGGGCCGCAGCCAGAAAGCCCGCGTTCAGCACCACATATAAACCGCCCAGGGCAAGAAAGCAGAGGGCCAGTAGAAAGGCGGAGCGGATCAGGTCCCGGACAAGAATCATGCCAGCCGCTGAAAGCAGCATGGTGGTCGCCAAAACGTAAAAAGCCAGCGCTTCACCGTAATTAAACAGTAAAAGGCTGATGAGCAGTAAAAATGCAGCGCTGAAGAGCAGGCCGAAGACCAGCTTGTCGGCAAATCTGAGCGTCATGTCTGCGCGTTTCCTTTATACGTTGTCGGCTGCTTTAGAAATCCTTATCTGATGCGGTTGATGCGCGCGGCGCATGTTAAAAGATAGCAAAAGAGCCCAGAACGAGATTCGAACTCGTGACCTCATCCTTACCAAGGATGTGCTCTACCAACTGAGCTATCTGGGCAAAATGGGAGGAGTTGGATTCGAACCAACGTACACGTGAGTGAGCAGATTTACAGTCTGCCGCCTTTAACCACTCGGCCATCCTCCCAGGTTATATAACTGGGTCATGCCGATGATAGGAATCGAACCTACAACCTACGGTTTACAAAACCGTTGCTCTGCCAATTGAGCTACATCGGCGGGCTGTTGACAGTACGCTCGCGAGCGCACTGGCTGATAACAGCACGTTTGTTTTATTTTCTTCAAGGTTCACTGTGGAGCGGTGATGCTGCCTTTGTTCAGAGGGCTGAGTGACAAGTACCGCACAAGTCTACATAATACACAGTCTTCAGATTTGGCACAAGGGGAACCAGATACAAAAGCGCGGCTTTTTACAAAAGGTTGCTGACCACGATTTCACGGCCTTTGACGCTGGCAATCATAATATAGCCTTTGGACTGCGAGCGGATGCGCTCCAGATAGACGGCCTCCACCTCAAAGTTTTCGGGCAGATACTTGCGCAGACGGGTCTGCAGGTCGTTGATATTGGTGGCCGTGGGGTAGGTGCCATTGTTTTCAAGGGCATACTTTTCGAGGGCGTGACGCAAGTCATACAGCGACACCAGCACTTTATTGACCACACCTTCAGCTTCTGACTGGGCCAGGCGGTTGCGCAGATCGGTCACCTCTTTTTCGAGCTTCTGGTTTTCTTTCTGCAGCTTTTCGATTTCTTTGGCTGGCTGCTCCCAGACTTCTTTGAGCCGTGTGCAGCTGTTCTGGGTCAGCAGCAGTCCCAGAACAGCCAGCCCGACAAGGGCTTTACGCATGGGTGTACTTTTTCCAGTCCGCCAGGAATTTTTCAATACCTGACTCGGTCAGCGGATGCTGAAACATCTGCTTGAGCACTTTGTAGGGAATGGTGGCCACATCAGAGCCCAGCTTGGCAGCCTCGGTCACGTGCCGGGGGTGGCGGACGCTGGCGGTCAGAATATGGGTGTCAAAGAAATACTGATCGTAGATCTCGCGGATTTCGGCGATCAGACCCATGCCGCTTTCGCCGATATCGTCGAGACGACCGACAAAGGGGCTGATATAGGTCGCACCGGCCAGTGCGGCCAGCAGGGCCTGGTTGGCACTGAAAACCAGCGTCACGTTGGTTTTGATGCCTTCGGCAGAGAGTTTGGACACCACCTGCATGCCGGCTTCGGTCATCGGCACCTTGATCACGGCGTTGGGGGTCCACTGGGCAAATTCGTGGGCTTCTTTGAGCATGCCCTCAGCATCCAGACTGATGGTTTCAATGCTGATGGGGCCGTCGACAATCTCAGCGATTTCGAGAATCACGGCTTTGTGATCGCGGCCTTCTTTGGCAATCAGCGAGGGGTTGGTGGTTACGCCGGCAATCACACCCCACTGAGCGGCTTCGCGAATCTCGTCAATGTTTGCGGTATCGATAAATAAATCCATGTTTGGACTCCTTGTTATTTACTGAGTGATGTTGCTCATTGTAGGGGATACAAAGGGGTATAGGCAATCTGGCGCAGCGCCTGAGCGTAACAGATGCATGGCAAGGTGTCTAAAAAAAGGTATAATGTGGCTAAGTTAAACATCTAAGGGAAACAAAGATCATGAAACGCTGGCTGAACACATGCTCATCTCTGGCTCTGGCTGCTGCGCTGGGCTTTACTTTACCACTGTTTTCACCTGCAATGACGCCCCCGGCGCAGGCCCAGGAAACGGTTCCCAACATTGTGATTCCCCTTGGGCAGGTCCTGACTTTTAATGTGCCTGATGGTATCGCCACCTTTGTGCTGGGCAATGCTGAGATTGCCCGCGTGACCGTGCCCCCTGGCAGCGATGGCCGTCACGCGCTGGTCACTGCCCTCAAGCCCGGGGTGACCAACATGCTGATCTGGACCCAGCGCAGTGAAACCCCCATCAATTATGTGATTGAGGTTTCACCCAACCTGCGCAACGAGCAGATTGCCGTGCGGGTCAAGGTACTGGAAGTTGAAAAAAATGCCGACGGCGCCCTGGGCATTGACTGGTCTGACTTTGTTTCGTTTGCTGAAGCCATGCCCAATGCCCCTTTCCGCTTTGGCCTGCCGATTCGCACCACCGTGTTGAATGCCCGCATCAACACCCTGATCAACGATCGCAAGGCCCGTCTGCTGGCTGAACCCACCCTGGTGCTGTTAAACGGCAAAGAAGGCGAGTTCCTCTCAGGCGGTGAGCTGCCCATGATCATTACCGATCGCGACCGCATCAACGTGCAGTGGCGCGAGTACGGTATCAATATGAAGGTCAAAGCCAATATTGAGGGCGCTGAAACCATTCAGATGACCCTCAAACCTGAAGTCAGCGATATTGATCAGGCCAACAGTGTGACCATTTCCAACCAGCTGCAGGGGGGATCCTTTGTGGTGCCCGCCTTTAAAACCCGCCGCGCTGAAAGCACGCTGCGGGTCAACAATAATGAGACCATTGTGATTGCGGGCCTGCTCAAAAACGACAAGCAGGAAGTCATTCAGAAGTTCCCGGTGTTGGGTGATATCCCTGTGCTGGGCTGGCTGTTTCAGTCTGTGGATTTTCAGGAGCGCCGCTCTGAGCTGGTGTTTCTGGTCACCCCCACCGTGGTGCGTGATGTCAAAGCATTGCCCGAAGGCGGCTTTGCGACTGAGGCGGATGTTGAAACACAAAAGCCCTGATCCTTTGCGCCTGTGTTAAATCTGCTTTATCTGGTCCTGATGGCTGCGGTGTTGTGTCTGGTGGTTTTCCAGACCAACCGCTCCATCTTTGTGCGGGCCACCGGTCTGTTTCTGATTCTGGCTGTGGCCTTTGTGATTCAGTTACAGTTTCGTGATGCGCCGCGCTTTGATGTCTTGCTGGCCCTGTGCCTGTTTCTGGTGTTGGGTTTTTCAAGCGACTATTATGCAGCCTCTCTGCGCACCTGGTACTTTCAGGTTTCGGATCAAGCTATCTGGGGACTGATGATCGGCAGTTTTATTGGCCTGTTTATGCACGGTGTCTTTCCTTCGCTGCTGCCTTTTATGGTGGGGGCTTTACTGGGTGCTGTACTGGGCGAAATTCGTGCACGTGGGATGCGTTCGGCCCCGCAGTTGGGCAAAGCCATGACAGGCACTTTTGCTGGCGTGTTTGGCATGTCCACCAAGCTTTTGCTGGGGCTGGAGATGATCTACTGGCTGCTGATTTTCCCTTGAATCAGAGGGGGGGCTGTTTGCACGGGAGTTTGTCAATGTTTGCCCGGGATTTAATCTTGCTGGTGGGAACCAATTCCCTGCCGCCCTATGTGGTAGCCTGTTTTTTTCTTGAAAAAGCGCAGTCTGCATTTGTCTGCAGAGTTTGGCTGCTCTACTCAGAGTCAGGCCCTCAGCAGATGAGTACGCTGCCCCAGGCCCAGCAGATTGCCGCTGGTCTGCAGCAACGCTTTGGCGCTGAAGTGTGTTTGCATCCGATTCGGGATATCAGTGCAGCACCTGCGATTCAGGCCGATGTGGCGGGCCTCTGTGAGCGTCTGGGGCCAGTAGAAACGGTGCATTTTAATTATTCGGGCGGCACCAAGGCCATGGCTCTGCACAGTTATCGCACGCTGGAGCAAAAACTTGGTGAGCGCGTCAGCTTTTCGTATCTCGATGGCCGGCGCTTCTGTCTGGTGTCTGATGCCAGCGGGCAGGCCATCAACGCGCAGGATCTGCGTCGTTGTGTACAGCTTGATTTTAAGGAGTGGATTCAGCTCAACCAGTTTGCCCTGTATCGCCCCTTTGCCCAGGCGGTGATGCCAGAGCTGCAGCAGGCGCTGGGTCAGTTACAGCAGCTGCTGCAAACAGAAGGGGGCTTGCAGGCCTTCTGGGGCACCCAGGCGGCTGCCGATGGCTGGTTTTATCTGCGGGATCCTCTGATGCAGGCGGCTTCTTCGGTGAATGATATTTCACGCAGCAAATACCAGAAGCTTTATCGCCGGGGTCTGCGCCAGCAGGCCGACGCTCTGGCCCGCAAACGCCAGGGTTTTCATCCTGGGCCGGCTTTTGAGCAGGTGCTGGCCGCTTTCCCTGTTGACTGGCAGGCAGCCTGGCGGGCCCTGGATCCTGCCCTGCTGGATGAAGCGGGGCTGGTTGCGCTGTACCATATCAGCCGCTTCTGTGATGGCCACTGGCTGGAAATGCATACGTTCAGCGTGCTGCAGCAGGTGCTGGCAGAGTGCTTTGCCGCAGCCGATCTTTGTATGGGTCTGGAGCTGCGCCAGCAGAACTGGGATACTTATTTTGAGGTGGATATCGCTGCTTTGATTGGCTACCAGCTGCTGGGGGTCTCCTGCACCACCTATAATCGCAAAAGTGCCTGTAAAAACAAGGGCTTTGAAATCATTCACCGGGTGCGTCAGATTGGCGGTGATGAAGTGCGCGAGGGCCTGAAAATGCTGCTGATTACCTGTGTAGCTCCCGTGGAGCGGGAGCGTCTGCAGCAGGAACTGGCGGTTGAAACCGGTACCCGGCGCGCCAATATTCTGGTCTGTGGTCAGGCCGATCTGGCCCCGGAAAAGCTGCGTGAACAGATCGGGCAATTTTTGACCTGAGGCGTGGCTTGTGCTACAACACTAATGAAATCATCCCCTGCAGGAGCCCTGTCATGTTGCGATTGCCTCTTCTGGCCGTTCTGGCCCTCAGTCTCAGTGCCTGTCCGGCCCAGACCATCCAGCAGATTGTGAATGTGACGCCAGGGGGTTCTGCTGAACCGGGCGGTGCAGTGAGCCCCTCTGCTACAACCTCAGCAACTCCGGCGGACGCCACCTTTGTGCCCCCCCCCGTGAAGGCATGCGCTTCCGGCGTATTCCGGCCGGCAGCTTTGAAATGGGCTCGCCGGCCACAGAGCAGGGGCATTCTGAAGACGAACAGCAGCATACAGTCACCCTGACAAGGTCCTTTTATATTCAGACCACCGAACTGACCCAGGCCCAGTGGCAGGCTGTGATGGGTGATAACCCTTCCAGCTTTCGTGATCCGGAGCGGCCGGTTGAAAACGTCAGCTGGCTGGATGCCCAGGCGTTTATCACCCGTCTGAACGAAACCACCGCGCAGGGCAGCTATCGCCTCCCCACCGAAGCGGAGTGGGAATACGCTGCGCGGGCCGGTAGCCTGAGCACCTTTGCCTGTGGCTATACCGAAGAATGCTTGCGCGATATGGCCTGGTATGATGCCAATGCCCAGGGCCAGACCCGCCCGGTGGCACAGAAACAGGCCAATGCCTGGGGCCTCTACGATATGCATGGCAATGTCAATGAGTGGGTGCAGGACTGGAAAGCCCCCTATTCTGGTGCACCTCAGACCGATCCGACTGGGCCGGCCCAGGGGGAACTGCGTGTGATCCGGGGCGGCGCTTTCCGGTATGGCCCCGACGCCCTGCGCGCTGCCATGCGCAACACCGCCGGCCCCAGCCTCCGGGTTGACTTTGTCGGCTTTCGGCTGGTGTATCTGCCCTAGCACTACAGCGAGGCTTTAAAGTTTGTTAGACTTTCTTCTAAACCAGTTTTGTGGAGGAACAGATCTGACTCTAACGGATTCTGTTGGTAAAGGTAGCCATAAGCAGCCAAAAAAAAATAAAATACTCTCTGTCCGAGATAAACCAAGGAAGAGAGATCAAAT
>JACYMC010000267.1 GCA_015272195.1 Candidatus Sericytochromatia bacterium | reverse complement strand
GACACCTCTTGATTTTCCCAATCATAACCCATCATGACTTCCAAGGCACTACCAATCCAGATTGTCCGGCAGCAGCAGACCCCATGCCGTATAATGGGCTTAACCTGAAACACCTGTGAGGTTTTTACATGAAACGCTCCCTTTTGTCTTTGCTGGCACTGAGCATGCTGGGCCTGAGCACGGCCTGTGTCAATTCTGTGCCCGGCTCTGTCTCCTATTTTGATCCTGGCATGCCCGAAGAGTCGGCCCGCGAGGGTGGCAGCCTGGCCGATCTGCTGACCGGCAGCGTGGTGTCTGAAGCCGAGCAACAGCTGCGCGATACCCTGCAGCGCCAGATTGTGCTTGACTTCCCCATCAAGCTGGGCATGTTGTTTTACCAGTACAACAGCAAGCTGGATACCAGCGATCGTTCGGCGGCGTTTAACGCCCTGCGCCAGCATCTCAGCCAGCCGGATCTGGTGTCTGAAGTGCTTCAGATTCCCGATTCCCTGGTCACCTCAGAAGCCAACCTTGAAAGCCTGCGCAGCCTGGGGGCCCGTTTTCAGACCGACGTACTGGCACTGGTCACCGGTGCCCACAGCTATGGCCGGGCCCGCAATCAAAACCTGAGCTTTTTTGACAGCTTTTCAGACAAAGCCTATTACGAAAGCGAAGTGCGCATTGAGGCCATTGCGCTGGATATCTATACCGGCACCTTTTTGACGCCCTTCAGCGTGGCCATCAAAGGCGAGCCCAGGCTGCTGGATCGGGCAGACCCCAATTTTACTGCGCTGCAGTACCAGTACCAGAAAGAAACCGAAATCGCTGCCTGGCAAGCCATGCAGGCCGAAGCCCTGGATCGGCTGCAACAGCTGAAGCGCAGCGTTGAAAGCCGGATGAATCAGCCCACCCCAAATGAAGGAGAAAACGCAGCATGAAACGGATCACAGCAGGATTTTTAAGTGCCCTGAGCCTGGCCATCGGTCTTGGTCTGGCCCAACCCGCACAGGCCAGCATCCAGCGCAGCGGCGATTTTGAAAATGGCCACACCCTGGGTGTGGGGCTTTATGGCGTGGCCTACGACTATGGCTGGGAGTTTTTAAGCATTGGCCTGAGTGCCTCCAGCTCACCGGCGGCGACCCTCGGCAATCCTTTAAGCGACCCGCTGCGCCTGAGTACCCGTGTACTGGGCCGCTTTTACCAGCAGGAAGGCCTCTCAGCCGCTGTACTGGCGGGTCTGCAGCTGGATCCCGGCCAGCCGGGAAACAGAGCCTACCTGACGCCGGACGTCGGGTTGGCAGTGGGTTACGACTTCCGCGAATTTGACGTGCCCTTTGCCGTGCGCTTTAACCTGTCACTGGCTGTTTCGCAGCAGGTCAATGGCTTTTACCCAAGCGGCCCTGAGGGCGAGCCCCCGCCTGTGGGCAACTTTTTGCAGCGCGTGACCTTTGGCCCCAGCACCAGCCTCGAAGTAGCCTGGATGCCCAGCGAAAAGCTGGAGTTTACCCTCGGCGGCGGCACGCTGCTGGGTATGCGCCTGAAATTTTAGCGCACCACCACGACACAGACTATGGTTCAGCGGGTCCATGCCTTATAATGAGGCAGGCCCGCTGAATCTCTTTAAAGTCAACAGAAAGCCGGTGGTCAGTGCATGCCGCGTGTGATTCCTGAAGCTTATGTAAACCGTTACCGTCAGCTCTGGTGCAAAGAGCATCTGCTGGGTGCTGCACGCGCCCAGGTAACCGAAGCCCATGCCCAGTTGCAGCAAGAGATTCTGAATGCAGTCAAACCACGCGGTCCGGGTCAAGTGCACCCGATCGAAAAACGCAAAGATCTCAGCCTGAGCGAGTACAAACGCGTCTACCTGCGCCAGGGCATCCCTGTCATTCTGCAGGGAGCAGCCCGTCAATGGCCCTGTGTGCAGCACTGGAATCCGCAATGGCTGGCCGATCGCTACGGCAGTGACCCCCTGACCCTGATTGACGCCGCCCCCAGCGATCTCAACGCCATTGACTACCAGATGCGTCACACCACTCTGGGTGAGCTGATCCGCGAGATGGATCAAAAACCGCTTGAAAAATACAGCCGCTTTAACCGTCTGCTCTATGATCACCCTGAACTGGCCGAGGACTTTGACCGGCACTGGCTGAAGCAGCGCCGCAATCTGCTCTGTTCGGGTCAGACCTTTCAGGTTTTTATTGGCGGCAAAAGTTCCAAAACCCACCTGCACGCAGCGGCAGAGCACAATCTTTTTACCCAGGTCTATGGCCGCAAACACTGGATTCTTTACCCGCCTGAATACGACTGCGTGCTGCGGCCCCCGGTCAACCGCACACCCTATTTTCACAGTGCCTATAACCCGGATGCACCGGACCCAGAAAACTTCCCGGCCCTGCAATACCTCGACCGCTACGAAGGCGTGCTGGAGCCTGGCGATATTCTGTTTAATCCGCCCTCCTGGTGGCACCATGTCACCAATCTGACGGGATCAATTGGGGTGGGCTTTCGCTGGTTTGCCGCGGGTGACGCCTTTCGGCTGGACTGGGGCCAGGCCCTGCTGACCCTGCTGGCCACCAATCCCCCAATCTGGGCGGCCATGCAGCACCGCACCGACTTTGCCCGGATTTTCTCGTATATGCACCACCGTCAAAAATAATTTACTTATTTTTAAATAAAAATATTTTTAAAAAAGTAAATATTTGCTATGCTAAAAGCATGCTAAAAAACACCCCGCACTCAGCGGATGACGCAATGAGGTAAAGACCATGTTAAAACGCTCACGCCTGATCCTGCCCCTGCTGGCCGCTTCCCTGGTGGCCTGCGCCCCCACCGAGATGCCGACAACACCCGGCTACTATCCTGAACCCAGCGCTGCACCGACTGGCATGCCCGATGGCAGCCTGGCCGATCTGCTGACCGGCAGCGTGGTCTCTGAAGCCGAATAGCAGCTGCGCGACACCCTGCAGCGCCAGATTGTGCTCGACTTCCCCATCAAGCTGGGCGTGCTCTTTTACCAGCAGGGCAGTCAGCTGGATCGCAGCGATCGCGAGGCGGCCTTTAAAGCCCTGCAGGATCACCTGACCCAGAGCGGCATTGTGGCCGAAACCGTTCAGCTGCCCGAATCCCTTGTGCGCGGCAGCGTCAACCTGGAGGTGCTGCGCAACCTGGGCGCCCGCTTTCAGACCGACGTGCTGGTGCTGGTCACCGGCAGCCACAGCTTTGCGCGGGCCCGCAACCAGAACCTGAGCTTCCTGGACAGCTTTTCAGATAAAGCCTACTTTGAGAGCGAAGTGCAGTTTGAGGCTATTGCTCTGGATATTTACACCGGCACTTTTTTAACCCCTTTCAGCGTCGCCATCAAAGGCGAGCCGGCCCTGCTGGATCGGGCCTCCGCCAACTATGCCGAGCAAACCTATCAGTACCAGAAACAGGTCGAGTTGCAGGCCTGGGAGGCCCTGCAGCAGGAAGCCCTGGCGCGCCTGCAAACCCTGAAGCGCAATGTTGAGGAACGCCTGGCCAATCCCCCGGCCAGCCCTGCACCGGCCGCCTCTCCGAGCTCTTCAGCCGCGCCCTCAGCCAGTCCGTCAGCAGAAGCCAACGAGGAGATCTAAACCATGAAACGCATTGTTCTTTCGCTGACCGCCCCTGTGAGTCTGAGTTTGCCCGTAACGCTGCTGAGCCTGCCCGTTGAAGCCAGTGTTCAGCGCAGCGCCGATTTTGACAAGGGCAGCAGTCTGGGTCTGGGCCTGTTTGGGGTAGCCTATGACTACGGCTGGGAGTTTCTCAGCCTGGGGCTGAGTGCAGCCTCCCCCAACAGCACCTCGAACGTTCTGAGTACACCGCTGCGCTTAAACACCCGCGTAGTGGCGCGCTTTTATCAGGCAGAAGGCCTTTCAGCCGCCGTACTGGCCGGGGTAACCCTTGATCCGGGTCTACCCGGCAGCCGCGCCTACCTCACCCCCGATCTGGGCCTGTCGATTGGCTACGACTTCCGGGAGTTTGACGCCCCCTTTGCTGTTCGCCTGAACCTCTCGCTGGCCATCTCACAGGCCCAATTGCAAGACACCTGGCAGGGGTCTCAGCCAGCCAGCAATTTTTTGCAACGCCTGACCTTTGGCCCCCAGACCAGTCTCGAAGTGGCCTGGATGCCCAGCGACCACCTGGAGTTTACCGCCGGTGGCGGTACCCTGCTGGGCATGCGTCTGAAGTTTTGGCCTGAGCCGGCGAAAAGGGCGCTTCAGGCTGTCTGAAGCGCCTGCAAAGCATCGCCAGATGGTGTAAGATGAATCCATTATGACCATATAAAGGATTCACCATCATGAAAGCAGTTTTAATGGCGGGTGGCTCTGGCACCCGGTTGCGCCCCTTGACCTGTGATTTGCCCAAACCCATGGTGCCGATCATGAACAAGCCCATTATTGAGCACATCGTGGACCTGCTCAAACAGCACAACTTCAGTGATATTTACGTCACCCTCTATTATCTGCCTCAATTGATCCAGAATCACCTGCAGGACGGCTCCCAGCTGGGCGTCAACGTGCACTACGCCCTCGAAGAAGAAAAACCCCTGGGTACAGCAGGCTGCGTCAAAAACATTGAGCAGCACCTCGACGACACCTTTCTGATTATCAGCGGCGATGCCCTGACGGACTTTGATCTCGGCAAGGCGCTGGCCTTTCACAAAGCCAAGGGCTCCAAGGCCACCATCGTGCTGACCCGTGTCGAAAACCCCCTGGAGTTTGGCGTGGTAATCACCGATGACGAAGGCCGCATTCAGCGTTTTCTCGAAAAGCCCAGCAGTTCAGAAGTCTTCAGCGACACCATCAATACCGGCATCTACATTCTGGAACCAGAGCTGCTGCAGATGCTGCCCCCCAACGAAGAAAAAGACTTTTCCAAGGATCTCTTTCCGCAGATTCTGGCACAGGGCCTGCCCATGTATGGCTATGTGGCCGAAGAAGGCTACTGGTGCGACGTGGGCAATCTGACCGCCTACCGCAAGGCCCATTATGATGTGCTGGCCGGCAAAGTCAAGCTGCAGCTGCCCTATACTGAACAGGAGCCTGGGCTATGGGTGGGCGAAGGCACCACCCTTGAACCTTCGGTGATCATCGAAAAACCCGCCGTGATCGGGCACAATACCTATGTCGGTAAAAACGTGCGCATCTCCGCCGATACGGTGCTGGGCGACAATGTGATTGTGGCCCAGAACGCCACCCTCAAACGCCCGATTGTCTGGAACGGCGCCAATATTGAGCGCAACGCCTCCCTGCGCGGCTGTGTGCTGGGCAAAAGCGTGATTGTGCATAAAGAGGCCCAGATTCTCGAAGGAGCCGTGATTGGTGACGGCTGTCGCCTGGGCGAGGGCACGGTGGTCAAACCCGAAGTGCGCATCTGGCCGCTTAAAGAAATTGAACCCAACTCCGTGGCCAGCGCCAGCATTATCTGGGGCAGCGGCGCTTTGCAGAGCATTTTTGGTGAGCTGGGCGTGGCCGGCACGGTCAACACCGACATCACCCCGGAGCTGGCCGTCAAACTGGGAGCCGCTTATGGCGCCACCATTGGCATGGGCAAAAGCATTGCCATGAGCCGCGATCAGTCGGCCACGGGCCGACTCTTCAGCCGGGCCTTTGCCTCAGGCGTGCTCTCAGTTGGCGTCCACATTCAGAACCTTGAGGCCACGGCCCTGCCGGTGGTCCGGGCACAGCTGCCTTCGCTGGATGTCAGTGGCGGGGTGCATATCCGTGTGGCGCCCGATCTCTCACGCGAGAAGGTCAGCATTGAGTTTCTGGATGCCAAAGGTCTCAACATTGCGCCCCAGGCCGAGAAAAAAATTGAGGCCACTTATCAGAAAGAAGACTTCCGCCGGGCACGGGTGATGGAGCTGGGCGAGATCCAGTACCCCTCGCGCATTATGGAAAAATACCAGGAAGGCTTCTTAAAATACCTTGCACCCCATGAGCCTACCCGCTCGGTCAAGGTGGTGCTGGACTATATGTTCCAGGTCTCTCAGGTGATTCTGCCGAATCTGCTGGGCAAGCGCAACCTGGATGCCGTGGTGCTGAACGCCCATGTCAACGAAGGCCCCCTGCGCGACGCTGAGCTGCTTGAAAGCCAGACCCGCGACGTGGTCAAAGCCCTCAAAGCTGACTTTGGGGTGCGCATTGATGCCAACGGCGAGCGCCTGACCGTGATTGATGAGCGCGGCGAACTGATCGGTTTCCAGCAGCTGCTGGCCGTCTTTGTGCAGCTCTTTCTGCACAAAAATCCAGGCAAAAAAGTGGCCGTGCCCGTCATGGCCCCCAGCCTGATTGAAGAAGTAGCCGCCCGCTACGGTGGTGAGGTGATCCGCACCAAATCCACCACCCGCGCACTGATGGATGCCGCCCAGGAGGCTGACGTGGTGCTCGCTGGCTATGGCGGCCAGTTTATCTTTCCGGGCTTTCATGCAGGTTTTGACGCCATGATGGCCACGGCGGCCCTGGCCACCCTGCTGGCGCTTGACAGCAAAAAGCTTTCAGCTTATGTCAGCGACCTGCCAGACCTGTATTTTGCCCATACCCAGATGCCCTGCCCCACAGCGCTCAAAGGCACCCTGATGCGCCTGATGCTGGAGCGCTATGCCGAGCGGGATATTACCCTGCTGGACGGCGTCAAAGTGCATGAGGACAAGGGCTGGACTCTGATTCTGCCTGACCCTTCAAAGCCTGTGGTGCACTTCTACAGCAACGGCCCGACCCAGAGTTTCTGCGACAGCAAGCAGCAACAGTACCGCAGCGAAATCGAAACCATGCTGCGGGAGTATCAGGACGCCAATGAGTAAGCGCCGGCGCTGAGCAGATGGCCATCTTACTGCAATTTTTGCCCCTGGCCATCGGGGCCCTGATCTTTTTGGCCGTGCTGCTGGTGCTGATGCTCTTCTCCAGTCAGGGTGAGCAACTGCTCGACACGGCCACCGGGCATTATGTGGCACGCCTCAAACCCAGCTTTGAACGGCAGCAGCTGCCCCTGGGCCCCAGCCAATTTGTGACGGTGCAGTTGGGTCTGACTCTGGCCCTGTTTACCCTGGGCCTGTTTTCAGGCCCTGATCTGACCACCAAACTGACCATGGGTCTGGCGCTTGGCGGGGTGGGTTTTCTATTGCCGCGCATCTGGCTCAAAGATCAGCAAAAGCGGCGGCGACAGCGTTTTCAGGAGCAGTTTGCCGATGCTGCTGCCCTGATTGGCAACTCGGTACGCTCAGGTCTGAGTCTGCCCCAGTCACTGGATGTGCTGGTGCGTGAAATGGACGATCCGATGGCCTATGAGGTCTACCAGGTGTTGCAGAGTACCCGTGTGGGCGTGCCCATGGATACAGCCCTGGAGCAATGGGCCGAACGCATGCAGGTCCCGGATCTGGATATCTTTGCCACCGCCGTGATTATCCAGCGTCAGACCGGTGGCGATCTGGGCCATGTGCTCAACACCCTGGCCGCAACCATTCGTCAGCGTCAGCGCATTCAGGGCCAGATTCAGGCGCTCACGGCCCAGGGACGCCTGGGCGCCATTGTGCTGAGCGGTCTGCCGGTTTTTATGGGCGTGGCCTTGTATTTTTTAAACCCTGACCGGATGAGCCTGATGTTTTCACATCCGCTGGGCTGGGGCATGCTGCTGATTTCGGCGGTCACCATTTCAGCGGGCTATCTGGTGGTGCGCAAAATTGTGGATATTGATATTTAGAGGGAGCACACCATGACCTGGCTGATTTTTGCGCTGTTTTTTATCTCCATCATGCTGATTGTGCTGGCCTTTGCCCGCCCCCAGTCGAGTGAAGAGGCCTCTGCCCGCCTTGATTACCTGCGCTCACGCCAGAGCAAGGGTGAAAGCGAAAGCAAAGCGTCTTTTCAGGAACGCAGCCGTGAGCAGCTGGCGCCTCTGGCCCTGCGCATGCTGCCAGCTGGCCTGCAACAGACCCTGCGCCAGAAACTCGACGGCGCCGGCAAATATGATACCTCCGTGGCCCATTATGCCGTTAATACCCTGATTCTGACCGTGGCCATGCCCCTGGGCTTCTGGCTGCTCAACAGCCTGCTGCTGGAATACGAAACCAGCACCCTGCTCTATGCGCTGCCGGCCCTGGCCGCTCTGGGCTATTATTACCCGCTGATTCGCCTCAACTCTCAGATCGAAAGCCGTCGCCGGGCCATGTTCAGGGCCCTGCCTGACTTTGTGGACCTGCTGACCATCTGCCTGGAAGCAGGCATGGGGCTGGATGCCGCGCTTAATCTGGTGGTGCGCAAGGCCCAGCCGGGTCCGCTGCGTGATGAGCTGGAGCGCACCATCAAAGAAATCCGCGTGGGCAAAACCCGTGCCCAGGCCCTCAAAGACATGGCCCGGCGTCTCGACATGAAAGAAATCACCTCTTTTGTGGTGGCCATTGTGCAGGCCGAACAGATTGGGTCCAATCTGAGCGCCACCTTAAAAGTGCAGAGCGAAATCACCCGCGAATCGCGCTGGCAAAAAGCCCAGGAGCTGGCCCAGAAAGCGCCGGTCAAAATGCTGTTTCCGATGCTGCTGCTGATCTTTCCCAATATCTTTCTGATGATTTTTGGGCCGATTCTGCTGGGCTTTATGCTCGGCCGACTTTAGGCTTTGACAAGCTGACGGACTTATGTTGTATTCATGCGTATTGATGTAAATACATTAATACTGTTTAATCTATTTACGGACACACAGAATCTCCCGGGTAGCAACAAGCGCAACGCAACAACAGGCCTTGCACATTTCGCACACCCGACCTTTGTATTCTTTCTATGGCTTTCCGAGAGCGCGTTGCGCTCTCGTTTTCTTTTTCAGGACCTTTAGCGTGTCACACGCTGATAAATCGTCTGGTAGCGCTGGCTTTCTGCTTCACTGGGCTGATAGCCCTGTATCACCCGTTCCTGCAGGGTAATCGCCCAGTCCAGCTCATACTGGCTCAGACTCTGACGGGCGGGATCCGCCGTTGGTGCCTGGTGGCTATCAAGGCAGCGCATAATGTCGGTATAACGATCCACTTCAGCCTGGCTGGGCTGATAGCCCTGATTGATCTGCTGACGCAGCTGAACGGCCCAGTTCAGCTCAGCGCTGCTCAACGTGCGCGTGCCCGGCTGGGGAGCCTGCTGGGCCTGGTAACGCTGATAAATATCGGCATAGGCTTCGGCTTCGCGGGCGCTGGCCTGGTAGCCCTGATCCATTTTCTGCGAGAGTTGCTGGGCCCAGTCGAGTTCTTCCGCACTGGGTGGTGCATGACTGACCGTGGCCTGCTGCATGCGGGCATAGAGCTGGGTATAGTGCTCCATTTCAACGGGGGTGGCCTGGCGGCCTTGCTGTACCTTTTGCTGAAACGCCAGGGCCCACTGGCTTTCTTCGGGGCTCAGTCCCGGCAGCACGGCCACCCGATCGGCCTGCCAGAGAGCCTGAAGCACCTGCTGATACTGCTGGCGCTCTTCAGGGCTGGGCACATGGCCCTGCTTGACGCGCGTTTCAAGTGCAAGCGCCTGTTCAATCTGCGCAGCCGTGGGGCGTTCTGTGGTCTGAATGCGATCCGAGCCAGCGTTTTGCAGACGGCTGGCCAACGCTTCATAACGGCGGATTTCAGCGGCCGTTGGGGTGTGCCCCTGCTGACTCTGACGTTCCAGATCCAGGGCCCAGCGGATCTCATTCTGGCTGGGGGGATCTGTCGGTGTATCCTCAACAAAAGCCAGAGCCTGACTGGCCTGGCCGACCTGCACCGGACGCTTCTGAAACTGATCGCTGGCTGTAGCTGGCGCGCTGGCTGGCTGTGCCTGCACAGGCACAGCAGGACGTTCCGCAGCGTTGAGGCTGCGCTGAACGGACTGGCTGGCGATGGCTGGAGCGCCTGTTTTCAGGGGTTCCATCTGACTTCCTTTCGGTGTGGCTATCAGACTTATATGCAGCTGAGCCCTGGGCCTTGTGTCTTTTAGCAGAAACTTAGTCTGAACTTAAGGCCTGACGGCCTGCAGCACCCGCAGAAAGTTCAGGCCCAGAATTTTCTGAATGCGTTCAGCAGACCAGCCCCGACGCAGCATGTCAGCCACCAGTTTGGGCTGCTCGGTAATATCCCCAAAATCATGGGGCAGGGTAATCATGCCATCATAGTCTGAACCGAGTGAGACATGCTCCTCCCCCACCAGCCCAATGATATATTCCAGCTGATCCACAATCCGGGTCAGGGTTTGCTCTGTCCGGCGGCGTGCCAGAAAGTTCTGCTCATAAATCACACCAATGGTGCCGTTTCGCGCCGCAATGGCCCTGATCTGCTCGTCGTCGAGGTTGCGCCAGATATCACATACGCCCCGCACGCCCGTATGGGTCACAAGCGGCGGTACCTGCTTTGCCTGGTGATCCATAACGTCCAGGGCATCAAAAAAGCCAGGACGGTTAATGTGCGAGAGGTCCACGAGAATACCCAGACGCACCATTTCAGCTACAAAATCGCGGCCAAAAGCACTCAGGCCGCGCCGGGCGTTGAGCGGGTCAAAATTGCTGGCCCCAATGCGGCTGGGTGTAAAATGCACCAGAGTAATGCGGTGCACTTCGGGAATGCGGGCCAGATCATAGAGATTGTTATCGATCGCCTGACCGCCCTGAATCGAAATCCAGCTGGCCACCTTGCCTGCCGCACGGGCGGCCTGATAATCGCTGTAAGACACCACATGCTGAAAGTGCTCTGGCACGCGACGCAAACGGCTCAGAATCTGATCGATATGCCCGCGCAGTGCGGCATATTTACGCGCTCTGGAAATCAGCGGATTGGTGGGAATATCCCAGACCATCCCGGCCATGGCCGCCTCCAGCACACGGGGAAAGTCGACCTGGCCGCCAAAGCGCCGCCTGCCCCAGCGTGGTGGCGCATGACGTCGCTCCATGCGATAGCCTATCAGGCGCTGCCAGAGAAAGCTGTCGGTATGCAGGTCAATCACCTCTGAAGCCAGATAGAGCTGCACGGCTTCCAGGCTGATGTTCAGCTGCCGGGCCCAGGCGGCCGGATCCTGGTGCGGGTTGGTCCATGTATCGATCACGATGGATTCCTTTGCCATTTTTGAAAAGATGGCAGCAGAATACCACAGCAAATAATACCGACAAAATTATCTGATTTGTTATACTGAGTGCAAACCAGCGCAAAGAGGTATTGCACACATGATTATTATTGAAGACAGCGCCCGCGAAAAAATCCTGGCCATGCTGAACGCCGAAGGCAAAGCCCAGAGTGCCTTGCGGATACGCATCACCGGCCGGGGCGCCAGTGGTTACCAGCACAAGCTTTCCCTGGTGGAGCCAGGCTACGAAAAAGCCGAAGATATTTTGTCGGAATACGACGGCATCCGGGTGCTGGTGGATCCCAAAACCGCCGCCAATATTGAAGGGGCCCGCATCGAGTTTGTCGACGATCTCTACGGGGGAGGCTTTAAAGTGACCAACCCCAATCAGCCCCAGTGGTCCAATGAACTGGAGCGTCAGGTGCAGGAACTGATCGACACGCAGATAGCCCCCTCACTGGCCGCTCACGGGGGCTATCTGGAACTGCTGGAGGTCAAAGAAGGCAAAGCCTTTGTACACTTTGGCGGCGGCTGCCAGGGTTGCGGCATGGCCGATGTCACCCTCAAGCAAGGCGTTGAGAAGCTCATCAAAGACACCCTGCCGGAGATCACTGCCGTGCTCGACACCACCGATCACGCCCAGGGCGAAAACCCTTATTACCGGCCCACGCCCGCCAAAGTCTGATACTGCTTCAGCACAAAGCCCCGCTGTTGTGCTGCGGGGCTTTTTTGATGGGATTTATTCGCCGCCGAGGGCGCGGTAAGCGTCAACCAGCCCATGGCCGTAGAGTTCATCCCAGCCAGGCTCGCCCTTGTCAATGGCGGTGCTCTCCAGGCGCTCCTTAATAAAAGCCGGGGTCGCCGCTTCGCCGTATTTGCTTTTGATCAGCGCAGCCACACCGGCAATATGCGGTGCGGCCATGGAAGTACCGGTCATTTTGATGTAATTGTTCATGCCCAGAAAAGAAGGCGCCGTCGAGAGCACGTCCATGCCGGGTCCAGCGACGGAGAGATAGTCACCGGAGTTGGAAAAGAAGGTCACTTCGGCGTTTTTGTCGACCGCACCCACGGCAATCACGCCATCAATGGCGGCCAGCTCGTTGCGGGTATTGCCCTGGTGGCGCTGGTTACCCGCGGCCACAATCACGCTGACGTTGGCGTCGAGGGCATACTGCACAGCACGCTCCAGGGTGGTGCTCTGCTGATGGACGGCCAAACTCATGTTGATCACGTCCGCGCCGTTATCAACCGCCCAGATAATGCCGTTGGCCAGAATCGAGATAATGGTCTGGTCCACGTCATCAGCGGGCTTGAGCAGATTTTTGAGCCAGCCTGAAAAGCTGGGAAAAATTGAGATCGGCATGATTTTAGCGGCAGGAGCCACACCGGCAATGCCCCGGCCGTTATCGGTTTCAGCAGCAATAATGCCGGCCACATGGCTGCCATGTTTATAACTGGACATCAGATGGTGCAGACTGCTGACATCTCCACCGGTTTTGCCGGTTTTGTTAGAAAAAGCATCAAAACCGGGCACCATGTTTTTACCGAGGTCGGGGTGATTAAAAGCCGTACCTGTATCAATCACAGCCACGATCATGTCTTCGCCTTTGGAAAGCGTCCAGGCTTCGGTCACACGCAGCTGGCTCAGGCCATACTGCTGGCTGAAATAGCTGTCGCTGACGGGATTGTTGCTGACCGTCTGAAAACCTTCTTCAAAGGCGTCTTCACGTTCGGGCTTCTGGGTGGCCACCTGATCGGACTCGACGTATTCAAGCACAGGCTCCTGGGCCAGCTTCTGCAGCAGCTCCGGCACGTTCTGACCCTGGGTATTAAAGACCACCGTGCGGATCTGAGGCAGATAATTTTCGATGCCCAGATTGTATTTCTGGGCCAGGGCCTGGGCATCGGCTTCGGTGGCACTCATCTGTAGACCGGCCAGCAGGGTGGCCGTGCTGTAGTTGTCGGTCAGCTGCATTTTGGGCGCCGGGGTCTGGATGTCTCGGGTGGCGGGAGCAGAAGCGTCAGACGGCGTGGCGGTATTGCCAGTAGAGAGCGAAGCGCGCTGGGAGCTGCGTACCGTGTTTTGCAGGGCAGCACGCTGGGGTGCGGTGCTGCTTGCAGCCGGCAGGATCTGAGCGCCCTGGGCAGCTGAAGGGGCCAGCAGAGGGGCGGGCATCTGACTTTGCTGGAGGGGAGTAACGTTGGATTGACAGGCACTCAGGCTCAGGGCGGCCAGGGTAATGATGATTTTTTTCATGTTGCTCTCTCTCTTTAAATACAAATCAAACGCTTCAGGGATACTCTATATATCGGCTGGCAGGCAGGCAAAGTTTCTTAAGTCACCTTATAGCTTTGCTTAAGTTTCAGTAAATATACTGCTCCCCAGAAACCGGACAGAATCAGCGTGATTTTAAGTTCCTGAT
>JACYMC010000227.1 GCA_015272195.1 Candidatus Sericytochromatia bacterium | reverse complement strand
CCCAGGCGGCTATCGGCCTCTTTCAGGAGGAGCAGACCTGCGTCCGAAGTCAGCGCACCGCCTTCAAAATTGACTGTCAGCGGCTCTCCATTTTTCCCTTGAACTTCCCAGGTCTCAGGGTTACACTTCATACAGCTGGCTCCTTTTCTGCGATTTCTGGATATGATAACTTTAATCTACAGAAAGGAGCCAGTTTTTATCTACTGATCTGTTTGTGAGAAATGCGGGTTAGGGGTCGCTTTTTGGTCGCGTTTGTGTTACGATTGCGTTAAGCACAGGGTCCCAAAAAAGCGCTTTATCTGGCGCTATCACAAGGGGCCACGAAAGGATTTGCCCATGAACAGCCTTTTGATTGACGCCCTGCCCCATCGCCTGGAGGCCCTGCTGCAAGCCCCCGATACCCCGCTGATCTGTATGGTCGGGCCGGGTTGCCAGGGAGAGCGGCTGGCCCGCCAGATTGCTGACCTGCGTCAAAAAAACGCCACACCCGCTTACCGGGTGATCGCGCTGGCCGACCCGGCGCAGCAGGCCCTGCTGAATCGCCTGAATCAGGGCTCCCTGGCAGCGTCATCCGCAGCAGAAACCCCCAATCTGCTGGCCACCAGCGATCCGATGGTGCTGCGCCAGGCCGAATGCATTCTGCTGGATCTCAGCACCCTGCCGCCGGCAAAGTGGCCGGCGCAATGCCGCCAGATTGCCCGGCGCATGGCCCCGGAGGCTCTGCTGATTTTGATCGGCAGCCTGCCACCAGGCAGCTGCGAAAACACCCTGCTGCCTCTGCTGCAGGCAGCCTTTGCCGAACGCGGCCTGTCTGAAAGCCCTTTGCTGGCCCTGCTGACACCGCAGCCCGGCACCTGGTTTCTGGCGGGCAGCAGCCCCCTGGCGGCCCAGCGGGCCCGCGATTTTTTAAGCCGCCTGCAGCCAGCCGAAACCCTGATGCAACAGGTTTCCCAGCTCAAAAGCCTTGAAATGCTGAGCACGCTGTTCAGCACCTATCGCGCCCTCAGCACGGCCCTGCAGCAGGACTGGCGCAGCCTGGCCACAGCCCACGGCATGGCCCTGGAGCCTTTGCTCGCTTTTTTGCCCTGGCAAATGCCGCCGGCCCAGCTGGAGGCGCTGCCGGCGCTGCCGGTGGAGCTGCAGCACTGGGAACAGATCTTACAAAGGGTCAGCAGTCCTGCTGCTCAACTGCGCCGGTAGCGATCCCGCGCACTCTGCTTTTCGAGCAGCCAGCCTTCGGGACGGCCATAAATGGCTTCACCCAGCCAGGCCGTTTCCTCTGCTTCCTGCTCCGGGCCCAGATCCCGGTACCAGGCCTTGATGCCGCCGCAATCGCCATTGTTCCAGCGATAGCCGCGTTCTTTGAGCAAATCCTTGCGATCAAAGGGCGCATCGGTGGCCCAGAGGCGCAGGCGCGGCTGGCGGGCGGAGTGCAGCAGATGCTGCAGCGGCAGGCTGCCGTCGCCAAAGGGTGTTGCCAGCAGGTGCAGCAGGGCCTGGCAGTCCACCGTGGCCCGGTGGCCGTCAAAAAACAGGCCGCATTTTTGCAGCAATAGCATTTCCAGCGAAAGGCTGCGCAGGCCGTAGGCCTTCCAGGGCACTTCGCGCTGGGAGCAGGCCCAGTTGGCCTCGCGGGCCTGGGCAAAGCGCCGCTCCATAAAGGGCCGGTCAAAGGGTGCGTTGTGGGCAATGATCAGCGAGGCAGAGGCCAGGCAGTCCTTGACCGGCGCATCCGGAATGCGCTGGCCGGCCAGCATGGCATCGGTAATGCCCGTCAGCTCAATGATTTCCGGACGCAGGGGCTGGCCAGGGTCCTCAAAATAGCTCAGGGGCTCATGCACCGCCACCACCGTGGCATGACGCGCACTGTAGTCAAAGGGCAGCAGGCCCAGCTCAATGATCTGGTCGCGGCCACTGTCGAGGCCCGTGGTCTCAACGTCCAGAATCAGGCCCCGCCGCAGGGCTTTGTCTTCGACCGGATGATCGGCATGGATATAGCTGCGGGCAGGCACAAAGCGCCGCAGCACGCGATAATTGCCCGTTGCTTCAAGGACCCGGGCCTGTGCTTCATAATCCACCTTTTGCATGGGAGTTATTTTAACACAGCCCCCTTGACCTTCCTATGGCCGGCAGAACCATCAGCACATCCCATCACCCACACGCTGCCGCCTCAGCGTTAGCGCAGTGTTTTTACAGTCAAGCGCTGCAGCCATCTTTCAGGGTCCCGTTCGGCTAAAAGACGCTGCAGCTCAGGCAGTAATTTTTGGGTCAGATCAGGCATGGTGTTGCGCGGCTGCGGATCCAGATCCAGCAGCAACTTCAGCACAGGGCCAGATCCAGCGCTGGATTTACACTGAACACACAGCATCGGCATGCCATACATTTTGTCGCCCATGTTGCGCGCAGGCAGGTGATAAATTTCGGCGCTGAGGGTCTCTATGTCTGCCCAGGGAATCCGGTGTTCCTGGTAGACCAGGGGCTGGAGCGCAGGCGTCAAATCGAGTTTTTTCAGCCGCTGCCACAGGCCCACAGGCTCAGCGGGCAGGGCAAAAGAGCCTTTCAGCCCCAGATGGTCGGGCTGTATATCCAGTTCTGCACTCAGCATCCCCGGCAAAACAGCCGGGTTCTGCTCAAGAGCCTGCTGACGGGCCCGCGCCGCCCGGCGGCTGAAGAGCTTCGGCAGATACAGGGCATAATTGTAGCTGGCCAGCGGCAGACACAAAGCAAGCAGCAAAAACAAAGTCACTTTGTACGCAAAAAAACCCCACCAGGCAAAGAGCGCGCCTCCCATCAGAATGCCTTGCGTCAGCACAAAGAAAACCATGGACCAGCTGCGCGCGCGTTCGTGATGCTGACGTGAGGTGATATGCAGCGTCAAACGAAAACCGTCTGGCTGCAGCTGCACCTGTGTCAGCTCCTTCAAACCGGACATTATCTGTGTCAGGGTCTGAAGATACTGCTGGGCATACTGCTTAAACATATCTGTTTTTTGCACAAACAGATGCTGCATGGCTGTCAGCACCTTCAGGGCAGCCACAGCATCGGCATAGCGTTCACGCGCTTCACTGGCCAGCAGGCGCTTCAGAAAGGCCTTGAGGGCCACCGGCACGGCCAGGGCCTGCAGCACCTGCTCCAAACCCTTTTCGTGCAGTGCACTCACCGGCTGGCGGCTCAGCAGCTCCAGCCACATCACCCCCAGGCTGTACAGGTCCGAGCGGGGCGACGCCTGACCGGCATACTGTTCGGGGGCCATATAGCCGTAGGTGCCGATCAGCGTCTGCTGTTTCTGCTCGGACGCATTCACCGCCCCCAGGTCAATCAGATACAGCCGCTGCTGCGCGTCCAGCAGCCAGTTGCTCGGCTTAAGATCCCGGTGTACAACTGGCGGGTTTAAGCTGTGCAGCGCCGACAGATTCTCCAGACCTTGTGCCAGCAGGTCCCAGACTTCCGTCAGGGTCGGCCGCCAGCCCGCCTGCTGTTTCTGCACCAGGTTCTCGCCTGGCATCTGCTGCATAATCAGGTGCTGCTCGCTCTGATCCGGGCGGGTCTGCCAGTCCACCACTGCCGGCAGGCGCGGATGCTGAATGCGTGTCAGGACCGCCTTTTCGCGTTCAAGAAGCTGCACAGATTCCCAGTTGGGGGTTTCAGCCAGGATCACGCTTTTGATCACCACCCGCTGCTGGCGCTGCAGATCTTTCGCCAGCCAGACCCGCTGCCGGCTGCCGCTGCTGAGATCCTGCAGCCAGCGGTAGCGGCTTTGTAACAGGGTCGGTGTCCTGGCAAGGCTTTCAGGCGGCAACAGGGCATCGTCTGCAGCAGACGCCCTTAAACCTGCGGCCGCCGAGATGTGTTCAGACAGCGGTGCTTCAGGCAGGGGCTGGGGTTCGTTTGGGGTTTGAGAGCGCAAAATCACGCCAGCCTGCGGCTCAGCAGCCGCTGTTTCAGGTGCCGGATCAGCAAGAGCCGGCGTCTGCTGACAGGTTTTCAGCAGTTCCTGTAAGCTATCGGCCAGCATCACCCTCACGCTCTGAACGTTTTCAACGGGCACCAGAAAAGGCACGCTCAGGATCTGAGCGCCCTGGCGAAAAGTCAGCTGCAACAAGGGCATGGCCACGGGCTTAAACAACCAGTATCCCAGAGCGTGGGTGTTGACGCTGAAGCGCTGAATCGCTGTCCAGGGCAGACGGTATTTCTGATACAGCACGTCAGCCTCAGGGCCGGTCTGTGCACCTGTATGCAAGACCGGCCCTGCGATCTCCAACACATCGGGCGCTATCTCCAGGGAGAACTTGCCGCCCCCGGCAGCCATGACCCGGCGGTTAAACCGTGGCGGGAAGGGAAAATCACTGCGGGCAAAAAACACTGTCACGCAGGCAACACCAGCCGCAGACAAGAGAGCCAGGCCGGTCAATAGTGCGTCGACGCCCGCCGGGCCTTTGCCCAGGCCAGAGAGGAAATAAAGCATGGCGCCCACAAAAGGAGCGGCAGCCAGCCAGAAAAGGGGGGATACGACAATGGGCAGGAGGCTGAAACGCTTTGCGAGTAGAGGATCATGCAAAATATGCAGTCCCTGCCGGATAGGCTCACAAAAAAATAGCCGCTCCATCTGAAGGCGGGACGTCAAAACATCCAGCGCTTCGGTGTAGCTCAGCACGGGGTGATCCCAGGCTTTTTCGGGGGCAAACGACGCTGGCGAAGCCGGGCGCAGATAGGTGTTGACGAGGGCTTCAGCAGTCGCAGCGGGCTCAGATCGGGGTGACCCGATACCGCTGGCTGGCAGGGGCAGATCTTTAAAGGGCCGCTGCGCCAGCGGAACGGCCTGCTGCAGCGCCCGCAGCGCGCTCTCGGCGCTTTCAAAACGCTCAGGCAACTCAGGGTCCACCATCCGCGCCAGCCAGCGGCTCAGGCCGGCGGAGCAGAGAATGTAGCCCTGAAACTGAATTTCAAGCCGATCCTGGCGCGTCAGCTCCGCCGGTGAGCGGCCGGTTAGCAGATGAATCAGGGTGGCCCCCAGACCGTACAGATCCGAGGCCGGCAGGCTGCGGCCGGTAAACTGCTCGGGGGCCATATAGCCGTAGGTGCCCACCACCGTGGAGCCACCCGTGCCCGCCACCTGCAGCTGGGTCTGCACACCGCCAAAGTCAATCAGGTACAGCTGCTGCGTCGCCGCATCCCACAACAGATTGCTGGGTTTGAGATCCCGGTGAATCAGCGGGGGCTGGTAGGCGTGCAAAAAGGCCAGAATCTGCAGGGCCTGGGAGACCATCTCTACGGCTTCAGCCTCCTGCGGCTGCCAGCCGGCGGCCAGACGCTCTGACAGGGGCACGCCGGGTGTGCGCGACATCAGCAGGTAGTAATTCAGGCTCTCGTCATCGGCCACAAAATCCAGCAGACGCGGAATGCGGGGATGATCCAGCTGGCGCAGGGTCTCCGCTTCACGGGCAAACAGCTCCCGCGCTTTCCAGTCTGCGCCCGGGCCGGGATCAAACACCTTCAGAATCACCGCTTCACCCTCAGCCTGCGCGGCGTACACCACCGCATGGGGACTGCGCCCAAGTTCCTGAAGATCACTGAGGGCGGACAAAGCGGCTGGCAAAGGCACAGAAGGGATCATCGGCAGACTCCTGGCACATCTTTTTCAAAACATCACAATCCATTCCTTATTATGCCACAGCCCCCTTGACCTTCCTATGGCCGGAAGGTCAATACTGAAGCAGACCTGCAGCTTAAAGGAGAAGCCCATGTACACCTATCTCGTGCCCGATATGACCTGTGGCCACTGCGAGCGCGCCATTCGCAACGAAATTGAAGAGGTGGACGCCGCCGCTGTGGTTGAAGTGAATCTTGAAACCAAAGCCGTGCGTGTTCAGAGTCAGCTCCCTGAAAGCGCCATTCAGGCCGCCATTGCCGCAGCCGGCTCTCAGGTGACGCCGCAGGCCTGAGATGCAGACTGTACAAGGTCGCTGCGGATCGCCTGCCCCCTCTCAAAGCCCGGTCCGTCGCCTCGGCATTGCGGCGTTGCTGGCGAGCGTGCTGACGGGGATGGTTTGGCCGGTCATGGCCGCCACAGCGCCGGTAACACCCACAGAGACACCGTCACGCCCTGCAGCAGATGCAGCAGACCTCAGCCTGCCAGAGATGCTGCAGACCCTGGCACAGCACCCGGCCCTGCAGGCTGCCGCCGCTGAAGTGGCCGCCCTGCGTGCGCGCCTGCCGGCAGCCTCAGCCCTGCCTGACCCCATGCTGAGCACCCGCATTGCCCATGTGGGCGTCAACCGCTGGAGTCTGGGCATTGAGCCCATGAGCAATATCGGGCTGATGGTAGAGCAGGCTTACCCGCATCCGATCAAATTGCAGCTGCGCGAGCAGCAGGCCTATCGCCAGCTGCTGGCCGCTGAAAGCCGTCAGGAGGTATTGAGCCGCCAACTGCGCCAGCAGGTGATTGTGGCCTATCTGAGCCTGGTCCGCCTCAGGCAAAGCCTGGATCTGAATGCCGAGCTGCAGCAGCAGCTCAAACAGCTTGAACCGCTGACGGCCGCTTATGTCAGTCTGAATCAGCTGCCACAGGAAGCCCTCTGGCAGCTGCAGCTGGAACAAAGCCAGCTGCAAAACCAGGCTCTCGCGCTGCAGGGAGAACAGGCCGACACCCTGCACCAGCTGCAGGAAATCACGCAGCGCAGCCTGCCCGGCGATCTGCACCTCGCTTTTCCAACACTCAGCGGGCTGCCGTCTGATCTGCACGGGTTACAGGCCGGCCTGAGCCAGCACCCGCAGCGCATAGAGCAAGCCCATCAGCGCGTGCTGGCTGAACTTGATCTGGCCCAGGCCGAAGCGGCCCTGTCACCGGACTTTGTACTGGGGGGCGGACTCAGCAACCGGCTGGTGCTGGAACCCATGTGGGAACTGCGCTTTGGTATGACCCTGCCGGCCTACAGCGCCCAGAAACAGCTGCCCGAAATCGCGGGGGCCCGCCATGCACTCAGCAGCCGCACAGCAGATGAAGAAACCCTCGCACGCCAGCTGCAGCGGCAGCTGGCACAGAGCTGGAGTCAGCAGCAGATTGCCCGTCAGCAGCATCAACTCTACCAGCGGCAGCTGCTACCCGCGGCGCATCAGCGCCTGGAAGCCAGCCTGGCGCGTTTTGCCAGCCGCCAGGCCCCGCTGAGCGAAGTGCTGGAGCGCCTGCGCAACTGGCTGCAGTTGCAGCAGGAAGCACTGGCAGCCGAAAGCCAGTATTATCTGGCCTGGGCCAGTCTGGAGTATTTCAGCGGCCAGGCGATTTTCTGAGGGGATTTTGATACAAATTTAAGGCCTGAAACCGTCCCGCTGGCCTGTGGCACTTGGTATACTGTGTCCAACATCTGACACCGCAAGTCAAGACAAGGCAAATCATCATGAACACTGGTCCTTCTGGCAGGGACTACCTTGCCAACCTCCACCCCGCTTACCTCGACAGTCTTTACCAGACCTACCTGAACCAACCCGACCAGCTGGAACCCAGCTGGCGCTATTTTTTTGACGGCTTTGCCCTCGCCCAGCAAGGGCCAGCAGCCAACGGGCAGCAGGCCGCCCAACGCTCCCAGCGCGAAATCGAAGTGGAGCAGCTGATCCACGTCTACCGCGCCCGCGCCCACCTGGCGGCCAAAACCAATCCGGTGCGGCCCCGCCGCCAGCACAAAGTAGAACTGGCCCCGAGCGATTTTGGCCTCAGCGAAGGCGATCTCGACACCCGCTTTCAGGCCGGCAAGGCCCTGGGCCTTGAAGCCCCCACGCTGCGCCAGATCATTGAGCGACTGGAGGCCATCTATACCGGGCCGCTGGGCTTTGAATACATGTATATCCGCGATCCCGAGCGGCTCAAATGGCTCCAGCAGCGCATCGAACAGCATCCCGGCGGCACGGTCAGCTGGGAGCCGCCGCTGGAGATCAAAAAACGCCTGCTGCAAAAACTCAACGAAGCCACGGTTTTTGAGCAGTTTCTGCACAAAAAATTTGTGGGGCAGAAGCGCTTTTCACTTGAAGGCGGCGAAAACACCATCCCGGCCCTCGACCGCCTGATTCAGCAGGCCGCCAGCACCGGGGCCGCTGAGGTGGTGATCGGCATGGCCCACCGGGGCCGCCTGAACGTGCTGACCAATATTATGGGCAAAACCTATGAGCAGGTCTTTACCGAGTTTGACGGTGTAGATCAGCCTGAGCAAACCATGGGTGACGGGGATGTGAAGTACCACCTGGGTTACACCAGCCGTATGCAGACCCCTGACGGTGAAGTCTATCTGAAGCTGGTGCCCAACCCCTCCCACCTCGAAGCGGTCAACCCTGTGGTGCTGGGCTACAGCCGCGCCCAGATCGACGACGAGTACCGGGGCGACAAGCGCAAGGCCATTCCCGTGCTGTTGCACGGGGACGCCGCCATCGCCGGCCAGGGCATTGTCTACGAAATCGCCCAGATGTCGCAGCTCGAAGGCTATCACTGCGGCGGCACAATTCACTTTGTGATCAACAATCAAATCGGCTTTACCACCGACTACCACGACGCCCGCACCAGCATTTACTGCACCGACGTGGCCAAAATTATTGACGCGCCGGTGATTCACGTCAACGGCGACGATGCCGAGGCCGTGGCCTTTGCCGTGCAGCTGGCGGTCGACTACCGCCAGACCTTTCTGGCAGATATCTTTGTGGACATGGTCTGCTACCGCAAACACGGCCACAACGAAGGCGATGAGCCCAAGTTTACCCAGCCTCAGCTGTACAAGCTGATTGGCAAACACCCTGCACCGCGCGAAATTTACAACCAGCGGCTGATTGAACGGGGCGAAGTGGACGCTGAACTGGGCGAGCAGATGCAGCAGGCCTATTACCAGCTCTTGCAGGAACGCCTTGACGAAGTGCGCCAGGAACCGGTTGCCTACATGCCCACCCGTCTCGAAGAGGAGTGGCATACCCTGAGCTATGCCGGCCCGGATGCCTTTGAAGCCTCCCCCGAAACGGCCATTACGCCCGAAGCCCTGGAGCAGATTGGCCGGGCGCTGACCCAGCTGCCGGAAGGCTTTAAGCCCCTCAAAAAAGCCCAGAACATTCTGACGGGCCGCCGCAGCGGCTTTTTTGAAAAACAGCAGCTGGACTGGGCCACCGCCGAGCTGAGCGCCTGGGGTTCGCTGCTGCTCGACAATAAAATGGTGCGCATCTCCGGTCAGGACGTGATCCGGGGGACCTTTTCGCAGCGGCACGCCATGTTCTTTGATGCCGAAAGCAACAGCACCTATTGCGGCCTGAACCATATCAGCCCGGAGCAGCCGCGCCAGCTGGCAATCTATAACTCCCTGCTCTCGGAGTACGGGGTGATGGGCTTTGAATACGGCTACGCCATGGCCACCCCCCAGGCCCTGGTGCTCTGGGAAGCCCAGTTTGGCGACTTTGCCAACGGCGCCCAGGTCATGATCGACCAGTTTATCAGCTCGGCGGAGAGCAAGTGGCAGCGCATGAACGGTCTGGTGCTCCTGCTGCCCCACGGCTACGAAGGCCAGGGGCCGGAGCACTCCAACGCCCGCCCCGAACGCTTTTTGCAGCTCTGCGCCGACAACAATATGGTGGTTGCCAACCTGACCGAGCCGGCCAACTACTTTCACCTGCTGCGCCGCCAGCTGGCCTGGCCCTTTCGCAAGCCCTGTGTGGTGATGACCCCCAAGTCCCTGCTGCGCCACCCGCGCTGTGTCTCGCCACTGGAAGACTTTACCCAGGGCGGCTTCCGCGAAGTGATCGACGATCCCCTGATTCAAAAGCCCCAGCGCGTGCAGCACCTGATTCTCTGCTCCGGCAAAATCTATTACGATCTGCTGGCCCACCGCGAAAGCCTGCCCGCTGAACAGCAACAGGCCGTGGCCCTGATCCGTCTGGAACAGCTGGCCCCCCTGCCGCTGAAGCAGCTGCAGCAGGTGCTGGGCCGCTACAGCCAGGCCCAGAGCCGTTTCTGGGTTCAGGAAGAACCCGAAAACATGGGCTACTGGACCTATCTGCTGCGCACTTTCCGCGCCGGTGAGCTGGCGCTGGTGTCACGCCGTCTGAGCGCTTCCCCCGCCACGGGCTATCACAAGCAGCACGCCCGTGAAAGCAACGAAATTCTGCAGCGGGCCTTTGCCCCTGTGACCCATTCCAGTGCCCCCAAAGAGGAGATGCCCGTATGAGCCAAGTTGAAATGAGCGTGCCGGAACTCGGCGAATCCGTAAGCGAAGCCACCGTCGCCCGCTGGCTGGTAGCCGAAGGTGAGGCCGTCGAGCTGGACCAGATCGTCTGCGAGCTGGACTCCGACAAAGCCTCGGTTGAAGTACCTGCAGAAGCCGCCGGCGTGCTGGTGGCCCGCCTGGTGTCAGAAGGTGAAACCGTGGACGTGGGCAGCCCGCTTTGCCGCATCGATACAGCAGCCAGCCCCAGCGCCAAAGCCCCCGAAAGCCCCCGGGCAGAAGCTGAAACAGACAAAGCCAAAAGCAGCGACAGCCCCCATGCCTCACCGGCAGCGGCCCGCCTGCTGCGCGAGCACGATCTCAGCCCGGCAGATGTCAGCGGTTCAGGCCGGGGCGGACGCATCACCCACGCAGACGCCCAGGCCGCTGTGGCCAGTCAGTCAAAAGCCCCTGATCCCGCAGCGCCGACACCCAAAGCAGAACAGGCATCCGCTGCCGAGAGCAGCCCGCCAAGCGGTCCGCGGCGCGAAAAAATGAGCTCGCTGCGCAAAACCATTGCCCGCCGTCTGGTGGCCGTGAAAAACGAAACTGCCATGCTGACCACCTTCAACGAGGTGGATATGTCGGCAGTCATGGCCCTGCGCAGCCGCTACAAAACGGCCTTTAAAGAGCGCTATGACGTGAATCTGGGCTTTATGTCCTTTTTTACCGCCGCCAGCTGCCAGGCCCTGCAGGCCTTTCCGGCCGTCAACGCCCAGATTGAGGGTGACGAAGTGCTCTATTTTGATCACTGCGACATCGGCGTGGCGGTCTCCTCTGAGCGCGGTCTGGTCGTCCCTGTCGTGCGCGGTGCTGAAGCCATGCAGCTGGACGAGATCGAGCGCGAAATTCTGCGCCTGGCCAAAAAAGCCCGCGACAACAAAATCAGCATCGAGGATCTGCGCGGTGGCACCTTTACCATTACCAACGGCGGGGTCTTTGGCTCCATGCTCTCAACCCCGATCATTAATGCGCCGCAGTGTGCGATTTTAGGTCTGCACAATATTGTGGAGCGGCCCGTGGCGATTGCGGGCGAGGTACACATCCGCCCCATTATGTACCTGGCCCTGTCTTATGACCACCGCCTGATTGACGGCAAAGAGGCCGTGTCCTTTCTGGTGCGCGTCAAAGAGCTGATCGAAGACCCGGCCCGCCTGCTGTTGCGCATTTAAAGCGCCCTGTTGAGCCTGCCGCAAGCGGCAGGCTTATTCCGGCGAGCAGTTTTCAGCGCTGGCCTGCAGCACCTGGCGTAAATCCAGGCTGAAATCAAGGATAGAGGCAAAGGGTGAGCTGCCGCTGCAGCGCATGGGCGTGGTATCAGGGTTGCGCGGCGAGAACCAGGCCTTGGCACTGACGGTCAGGGTATTGCTTTGCAGCGCCAGATCGGTGACCTGCAGCGAGTTGCTGTTGCCATTGCTGAGCCGGGCCGAAACAAAGCTGGCCGCCGTCACATCGCCGCTGGCCGGATCAATGCGGGCCAGCACCGCTACTTTGGGCCCCCCACCAGCGCCATAACTTTTGAGCCAGCCCTGCTGGGCAAAGCGGCGAAAGTCCTGACTGCTATCGCCCTGGGTGCCCGTACTGCTGAAGACCGCATACAGGTCATCCGTGCCATCCCAAAGCAGGCCGTAACCTCTGCTGTCATCGCCGCTGGTTTCGTAATCGCTGCGCATCCAGGTCTGCACCCCCTGATCAAAGCGCACCAGCACCGGATTCTGGTTGTTGGCGCTGACCTGCTGATACCCAATAAAAAAGCGGGTGCTACCCGAAACAACCGATGGCACGCCACGGGCCAGCAGCTCAGCTTCGGTTTCGTCAGGCCGCAGGGTCTGGCCGCTGGCATGAAAAGCTTTATTCACAGCCAAAGGGGCTTCGCTTGCAGCAGCCGATGGTGTGGGGGTGGGTTCAGGTGTTGCTGTGGGTGTAGGGACCGGCGTGTCCAGGGACATGGGCGTGGCTATGGGAGCAGGTGTGGGCATGGGCTCAGGTGTTGCTGTAGAGACCGGCGTGGGCGTTGGGATGGGCACAGGTGTGACGGTCGCTGTGGACTGAGGTTCAGGCCCTGGCGTAGCAGAGAGAACGGGCGTGGCTGTGGGGGCCGCCAGTGTGACCGGAGCGGGCGTGGCCGTTGATACCGGCAAGAGCGAAGACACCGGGATCGGCCCCATTGACGTGGACGCCGGGCAGCCTGAAAGATAAAGCGGGCTCAGAAACAACAGACACAGCCAGTGACTGGAACGGGTAAACGCAGACATCACCGTACCTCCCAGGGGTTTATTTACAGATAGCATACCCTAAAATCAGGCTGATTTTACCCGCACAGGCCTGTTTCAGCGGCGGACAGACCTGCCGCCAATGCGCTATACTGGCCCCAACAGACGATCAAAGGAGAGTTCAAGATGCAGACAAGTTTTCAGGAAAGCCTCAGAACCGTGCGCTGGGGGTTGATCCTGTCGATGCTGACGATTGCCTTTGGCTTTGGTCTGGGCGGCGCTTTTGGGGCCGCTGAAGACAGTCTCAAGGGTTACCTGCAGAGCCAGGGCACAGCCGTGCTGGAGAGCGTTTACGCCCAGGACACCGAAAAAATGGAAGCCGTGGTCAATAAATCCTGGTCTTATTTTAAACGCGCCCATATGCATGGCGGCGGCATTGGCACCGCCACCCTGGCGCTGAGTCTGCTGCTGGCCGGTCTGGGTGGCGCTGGCGCTCTGCGTGCAGCTGCGGCAGCCGGCATGGGCCTGGGTGCCCTGGGTTACAGCGTATTCTGGCTGCTGGCGGGCATGCGGGCCCCTACTCTGGGCAGCACAGGGGCCGCCAAAGAAAGCCTCGCCTGGCTGGCGATTCCTTCGACCGGCCTGATCCTGCTGGGCCTGCTGCTGACCCTTATTCTGACAGCCTTTACCTGCTGGCGGCGACCAGCATTGTGAAAGCTTTAAGCAAATTAAAGCCAGGCGATAAGGTCGCGGTTCTCTCCCCCTCTTTTGGGGCCGCAGGCACCTGGCCACATGTTTATCAACTGGGCCTGCAGAGATTGCGGGAGGTGTTTAAGCTTTCTCACGTGGCATTTCCAGCCACCACAAAGATCGGGGCTTCAACAGCAGAGCGGGCCCAGGATCTCATCAGCGCTTTTTTAGATCCTGAGATCAAAGCCGTGATTGCCACACTGGGAGGAAACGATCAGGTCACCTATATTAAAAACCTGCCCAGCGAACCCTTTAAAAACAATCCCAAGCCTTTTTTTGGCTTCAGCGATAACATCCATTTTGCTAACTTTTTATGGTTACATGATATTCCTTGCTACTATGGCGGCGCACTGCTGACGCAATATGCCATGCAGGGCCAGATGGACGCCTATACGGTGGAATATCTGAAATACGCTCTGTTTGCACACGGCGAAAAAGAATTAAAGCCCAGTCCGGTGTTTAACGATATTGGCTTTGACTGGTCAGATGCAAGCAAACTGCAGACAAGCAGAACCTATGAGCCAAACGAAGGCTGGATTTGGGACGGAGAGCAGTCAGCTGCAGGCATCAGCTGGGGAGGCTGCCTGGAGTCGATTGACGAAATGCTGCGCCATCAAACGCGCATGCCTTCTTTAGCCTGCATTTCTCACAAACAGATCAGTAGATAAAAACTGGCTCCTTTCTGTAGATTAAAGTTATCATA
>JACYMC010000160.1 GCA_015272195.1 Candidatus Sericytochromatia bacterium | reverse complement strand
CTGGCTGACCGGATCTACTTTAAGCTGAAAGCCCAGATGCTCCACCACCTGAATGGGCAGATACAGTACGTTCTGCTGGGTAAAAGGCAGTTGGGGAATACTCAGCAGCTGGTTATTGAGCAGCATGCGGGGGCTGCTCTGGGCCTGTGCAGCCCGGGTGCTGCCCAGACACAAGACCAGCATCAAGAGGGTAAGAAGTTTTTTCATAGGGGACAGTTTAGCATTTTTGCCTGAGGGCGTCAGCGGCCCAGCAAATGCCGCAGGGCGGGCTCCAGGCTGCTGTAATGAAACACAAAGCCGCTGTCGGTCAGTTTCTGAGGCTGCACGGCAATACTTCCCAGCAGCATTTCTTCGGCCATATCTCCCAGGGCCAGTTTAAGAGCGGTCGCCGGCAGGGGCAAAAAACCCGGACGCTGCAGCACCCGGTTGAGGGTGCGGGTAAAGTCACGATTGCTGACGGCTTGTGGAGCCACCAGGTTGACCGGGCCGGAAAGACTGTCGGTGTAAAGGCAGTGGTACAGCGCCTGAATCACATCATCCAGGGCAATCCAGCTCATGATCTGCCGGCCGCTGCCCAGCACGCCCCCAAGGCCCAGCTGAAAGGCGGGCAGCATGGTTTTGAGTGCGCCGCCCTGGCGGCTCAGCACCACGCCAATGCGGGCGTTGACCACGCGAATGCCTTTCAGGGCATGGGTTTCGGCTTCCCAGGCCTGGCAGACCTCTGCCAGAAATCCGCTGCCTGCGGGCGCACTTTCGGTCAGTGCGGGGCTGTCCGGGGGCTGGGGACCATAGTAGCCAATGGCTGAGGCCGAGATTAGCACACGCGGGGGCTGCTTCAGTTGATTAAGCGTCTGCACCAGTAAGCGGGTGCCCTGTACCCGGCTGTCGCGGATGCGTGCTCGCTGGGCCGGGGTCCAGAGCCCGCCCGCCACGCTTTCGCCCGCCAGATGAATCACGGCATCAAGGCCTTCAAGTTCGGCTGCAGCGAGCTCGCCTCTGGCCGGGTCCCACTGCAGGGCCTGGGGGCTCTGGCCTGCCCGGCGGCTGAGGGTATAGACCGTATGGCCGCCCGTGCTTAAAAAGGCTTGCAGGTTTTGGCCCAGCAGGCCGCTGGCACCGGTAATCAGTATTTTCATAAAGGCTTTTCCTTGGGTATATCTGGCGTGGCTGCGCAAATCCTGCTGCAGGATGCGGTGCCGGTAAGCAAACATGCGGCTCAGTTTCTGCTGCAGCAGGGGTTCCCAGAGGGGGGCAACGGGATTCAGCAGCGTACTGAAGGGTAGCTGGTATTCGATGCTGTCTTCCAGCAGGCTTTCGTGATCTGAGAGCGCTTTAAAACGGTGGCGGTGGTACCAGAAGGCCAGGGGGCCCTGGGCCTGCAGATCGGCAAAGTGCTGGTTGGGCAGATAGGCCCGGTGACGTGCCAGCCATTGACTCGGCCCCATACGCAGACGCAACCAGTCGCCATCCTGAATCAGGCCTGACTGGTCCAGAATATGAACCGGCTCCCAGGGTGGGCAGAGCCGTGCAAAAGCCCCCGGTCGCTGATGCCAGGCAAACAGGGTTTCGACAGGAACAGGCACTTGCAGGCGTGTAGAAAAATAAGGCATGGCTTTAAAGTAAGTCAGGTTCAGGCTTGCTGGCAAGCAGGCCGCTGCAGGCCGCGAGTTGCCAGTGCTGTTCAGTCTGAATCAGTTCCCAGTGCCCCTCACTGTGCAGCGCCATGCTATAAACGGCCTGTGTGCTCTGGCTCAGATCCTGCAGCCTGCGGATGATTTCATCGCTGTCCAGCCAGCATTCCGGCAGGGGATTGAGGGATGCTGACGGGGGCGTCTGTACCTGCAGGCGCTGGCCATTTTTTACCACCCGCAAGCCTTGCTGGTCGCTGGCAAAGTACAGCAGCCAGTCCGGGCTGCGTCCGCCGGGGCTGGGCCAGCGTACGGCCACATGAACCAGCCGGGCCTGGGGCTCCCAGGCTTCAATCAGCGGAAGAGCCTGATCATAGGCCTCACGGGCTGTCAGGTAAAGCGGCGGCGCAGAAAGTCCTGGCGTGCGTGCTGCCGGAGCAGCGGGCTGCGGTGTCTGTGTGGCAGTACAGCTGCATAGCATCAACGTACTCAGGGCTATTGAGGGGAGAACGGTTTTGAGATTAATCATGTCTTAACTATTTTAATGTCCCTTTACCAAAAGTTCAATGCCTTGATTTAATGTGCTTTGGGCGTTAAATATGCGTTTTTTTTTGATCAGGGTATTGCAAATTTAGGTTAAAAATATTAAGATTAAAATAACAAGGTTAAATAAAGGTTATCCAAACTTAAGGTTTGGACAAGAAAGGACGCAAGCAATGCAGCTTTCCACCGCGTACAACATTCAAAACCGGGGCAGCTTCCAGATCGAAGACACCGCTTTTAAAATGGGTGACAGCAGCCGCGACCGTCAGTCCGGTAGCGAAACTTTTATGCCCTATCAGCAAGGCGATGCCCTGCACTTCCGTCCTTATACCGCCCAGCTGAATGCGCCAGCTGAGCCCGCCGGTCTGGCTTTCTGGGTCAGCCGTCTGATGGGCCTTGATGCCCGCGTCTTTACCGCCCTGATTCCCGCCGTCCTGCTGGCCGCCCTGCTGAGCGGCTTTGGCCTCAGCGCCCTGCCGGTGCTGGCCCTTTCTGCCAGCGTCTATTTCTGCTGGTATGTGATGAGCTTTTTTAACTTCGAGCGGGTGGTCCACAATGCCCTGAACGGCCCCCGCCAGACACGACATCTGCATCATCAGGTTTCTGTAACCTTTTGATCCGACCTTTGATTTAACCTTGCATGGACTGTTCTTCAGAACAGTCCTTTTTTTCGTTTAAAAAATAATGTTTACTTACAGTGCTCTAGTTGACAATATGTAAACAAGTTTGCTAGACTCAAAGTATTCGAGCTGAATGGCTCTCTTTTGGAGGAATCACCCTATGCAACCGACGCAACCCACCCCGATTTCCCGGAATTCCCGGCGCTTGCTCTGCAGTCTGCTGCTGGCCAGTCTGAGTTTCAGTGCCTGTACGCAGTTTGATGCCCAGGTCCCGGCCACCCCTGCCGGACCGACCCAGCAGCAGCGCGCTCAGCCCGTGCTGGCTGCGGCCCTTTTAAAGCGTACCCTGCAGTTGCAGCGGGTCAATGGTCAGGTACTGCCGGTGGCTGCCGTGACGCCAACCTCCGTGGTGGGCTTTGCCGTGAAGCAGGTTGCCACAGCCATTGCCATTGCCGAGCCGGCGATGGTACGTCCGGCTATTGCACCGGCCTATTATTATGGTGGCCATGATTTTAACCAGTACAGCATTCAGTATGCCGAAGAAAACATCTACCCCGGTGCCAGTGGCACCCTGCTGAGCGTCTATGAGGGCACGGTCAAAGGTATCCTGCAGGAATGGGATGCGGATGCCCGCCTGGTCGAAAGCCGGGCCCAGCTCAATGTACAGGACGATGAGTATATTCATCTGCCTGGGCGTGAAAACGATAAACCGATGCGCATTCGCCCGGATTTTGTCTTTCGCTTTGCCTCCACCCCCCGCAAAGAAACCCTCAATATCTATGTGATGGGCAAAGAAACCCGTGTGCATCGCATGGTCTGGGGTGAGCCCAGTATCCAGATTGATCAGGTGCGCGTGGATTCAGATCGGGCCGTGAGCATTGCCCAGCAGGCCTTTGCCTCACGCAATAATAATCCGGGTTATCCGGTCTATCCGCGTGCGGAAGATATTCAGAATGATCGCAATATGGAAGTGGTCTATGAGATTCCCGCAGATCTGCAGTGGCATGTGCAGCTGAACCAGCAAAGCCGCGACCAGCTGCGTTACTTCCTGCACTTTAATTTTGTGCGCGAGCAGCCCCTGCCTGTCCCGGGTGCACCTTCTGTTTCTCCGGATGCCGGTCAGGATGATGAGCGTGCCGTCAGCAATAGCTCTGAGCCCATGATCAAACCCATGCCGCCAGAAATGTATCAGGAACACCTGCACGGTTCCATCGAAATAGATGCGGTCACCGGTGAGATCAAAAATATGAACCGGCCGGTACTTTATCGCCCGATCTATGATGGTGGGGTTGCACCAGGATTTCCGGGGGTTCCCATGCCCATGCCGGTGGACCCGGTGATGATGGAGCCATCTGTTTCTTCGCCCAAAGCGGCGCAATAAGGAGGCTTAACCATGAAACGCACCATTCTTTTTTCTGTGCTGCTGAGCCTGGGGCTCAGCGCCTGTCAGAGCCAAATGCCTGCGGTACCCCAGCCTTCGGCTTCCCCCGGCAATGGCAGCACCCAGCAGGGCAGCAGCACCCTTTTTGGTCAGGCCCTCAGCAAGCGGACCCTCTCCCTGGATTTGTTTGGGCAAACGGGTGAGGGCAATACCGATAATGCGACCGGTGCCCCGGCTTCTGAATCGGCTGCCCGGCCGGAGGCTCAGTCCGGCATGTCGGTTGCACCCATGGCACCCGGTGCTATGCCGTCAGCAGACATCGCGCCCGGCGGGCGTCTGATGATGCCGGGCTGGTTTGGGGAGTTTAATCAGTACACGCTGCAGTTTGCCGAAGAGAGTGTTTTTCCGGCTTCCAGCACCTGGAACCTGCTCTCGGCCTACAATCAGACCGTTAAGCCCCTGATTCAGAACTGGGATGCCCGGGCCCGACTGGTCGAAAGCACGGCTTATGTGGGGCAGCAGGCTGAAGGGGCTGCCCGGCACTTTCTGCCGGATGGGTCCGGTGAGCCCACCGAGATGGCTGTCCGTCTGATGTACCGGCTGGCTTCGAGTGAACGCAAAGAAACCCTGGTGGTCTATCTGACCGACACCGAAACCCGTCTGCACCGCCTGGTCTGGGGCGAGCCGCATATGGACCTTTCTACCCTGAAGATCGATAGCAATGCCGCCCGTAACATCGCTTTGCAGGCTTTTCAAAACCGGGCCGCCAGTCCGGGCTACCCCGTGTATCCGGAGCAGTCACAGCCAGAGATGGAGGTGCTCTACACCGTGCCGGCCAACGCCAGCTGGCAGTTTTATCTGAACCAGCACAGCGCCCAGAACAGCCGTTACTTTGTCTCGGTTTCCTTTCCGGTGGCGAATCCCAGCTACCCGGACGAACGGGTCCATGGCTCGGCTGAAATTGACGCCGTCAGTGGTGAAGTTCTGCAGCTGAACCGGCCCGTGTATTATCGGCCGCACATGGGACGGGGGGACATCTCTGTTGGCAGTGGGGGTGAAGTCGGGGCGGCACCGCCTCCTGAAATCATGCCGATGCAGCGTTAAACAGAAAGCCGGCTTCGCTGTTATCATGAGAACAGCGAAGCCGTTTGAGTGCGTATCCGTTTCAGTCCCAGTTTTTGTCCCAGGCCAGGAAAGGAAAAAAAGTGCCCAGAAGGAAACAAAACAGTACCCAGCAGAGTCCATTCAGTATGCGACTCTCGGTATTACGTAAAGAAAAAGGCTTGAATATGGACCAGCTGGCCCAGGCAGTGGGTGTGTCCAAGTCTTTTATTTCCCTGCTGGAATCTGGCGGGCGTCAGCCTTCGCGCGAAGTGGTTCAAAAGCTGGCGGCTGCCCTTTCGCACGATGAACCGGCCGCCCTGCGCGATGAACTGCTGATCCTGGCCGGTTTTGCCCCGGTCAATATCCGGGCGGTATCAGCCTATCAGGATGCACTGCAAACCTATACCCAGAGCTTGCTGCAAGATCCTGATAATTTTAGGCTCTATACCCGTGTGGTCATGGCGCTGATTAAAGCTGAACGCTATGAACAGGCTCGTGAACGCATTCAGGAGGGCTTGCAGCGCTTTCAGCACAGCGTGCAGCTGCAGTTTTTACTGGCCCAGCTGGAGTTAAGCAAGGGCAACTATGCGGCCGCCATCCTGAATCAGGAGACGGCCATCCGGCAGTTTGAGCATCAGAGCGACACGCTGACTTTGCAACGGGCCGATCTGGTGTTTAATCTGGGCGCGATTTATTTTATGCAGGGTTATCATTTTCTGGGGCAGGCTGCTCGGAGCCCGGAGGTTGAGTCTGCTAAAAGCCAGGGATTAAAAGCTTTTGAAACGGCGCGCGGTTATTTTGAAGAGGCCCTGAAAGCCAGTCCCGATGATGTGTATATGATGGACGAGTATGCTCGCCTGTTGTTTAACCGGGCCTATCTGCTGCAGCAGCCTGTGGCCTGGGAGCTGACCATTCAGATGTATCGCAAGGTTTTGACCTGTTCTAATAAACATGAGCTGGGCCCTCAGCCCCTGCGTGAGTCGGCGGCCTTTCTGGCCCACGCCTATACCCAGAGCGGGGCCCTGGATGAAGCCGAACTGACTCTGGGTTTGATGACTTCTTTTTACCCCGATTATTGGCTGCTGCACTATCTGAATGCCTGTCTGCAGGTCCGCTGCTTTGAGCGCAGCGGTGAGACCCGCCTGCTGGATCAGGCCCTGCAGGCGCTGGATCAGGCCCTGCAGCACGATACCCAGGGCCAGGCCCGCAGCGAAGCGGAACACGATCCTGATCTGGCGGTCTTGCGTCAGCAGCGCCAGTCTGCCTTTGCCAAAGTTCTGAAGAAAGTGAGACCGCAATCATGAACCGTCCCCTCTTCCTGCTTCTGGGATCCCTGTTAAGTTTACAGTTGAGTGCCTGTCAGGTGCCCGGCCTGACGGGTGATCTGGGTCAGCTGCCCGATCAGAGTGGCATTACCCCTGGTCCCAAAGGCCCTAAGCCTACAGACGGGATTATCACCCTGCCGAATCTCTCGCTGCCGCCAGCGCTGGCGCCTGAAGCAGCCATGGCCGATCAGGCCCGTGCGGGCAATGCGCAGATGACAGGCGCAATGCCTGGTCAGACAGATATGCTCAACCAGCCTTTTGCCACAGAAGAACCGCAGCCTACGGCCACACCCAGCCCGGCGCCCACCAGCTCCAGCGCCCAGGAGCCTCCGCCAGAGCCGGTGCCCCCTGTGCAGATGCGTGATTTCTTTTACTTCTCTTATGATGACTCAGCCAGTACAGCAGGCGTGGAGCAGACCCTCTATGCCCTTGAAAACAACCTGCCCCCCAATCCCGCCTGGGTGCGGCCCTGGGAGTTTCTGAACTATGAGCGTATTGGTGCCGGTCAGGCTGCACAACTGCGTCAGGCCGGTCCTTTCAGCGTCTCTGCGGGTCTCTGGCAGCACGCTTTGCCAGCCAGTGATGCCACGGCCTATGATCTGGGCATTTATGTCGGCGCCCCTGATATCAGCCGCGATGAGCGGCGCCCTCTGGTGCTGACGCTGGTGCTGGATGTGTCAGGCTCAATGAACAATGCCAGTGGCGTCAACAACAGCAATGCCAGCCTGCTGGACCTGGCCCGTATGGGTTTGCAGGCCTTGCCGGCACAACTCAAAGCTGGCGACACGATCAATCTGGTCAGCTTTTCGAATCAGGCCAAAGTGCGCTTGCAAAACTGGACCTACCAGGGGGACCCGGCTGAATACCTGGCGGTGGTCAATGCGCTTGAAACCGAAGGCGGCACCGATTTGAACGCGGGCCTTAAACAGGCTTATGCTCTGGCGCGCGAAGCCTATCAGCCTGATGCCATCAATCGCGTGCTGATGCTGACAGATGCCTATGCCAACCAGGGGCAGATCGATGCCACGGAGATTGCCCGCAATACCCGTATGGAAGATCGTGAGGGTATTTATTTCTCGGGTCTGGGCTTTGGTGCCGGCTTTAATGAAGCCTTTTTGAATACCCTGACCGAAGCCGGTCAGGGTACCTATGCTTCGGTGATTACCGAGGCCGATGCCCGCCGCAGCTTTGGCGAGCGCTTTATGGCCCTGGTGAATATTGCCGCCCGTGATGTGCGCTTCCGGCTGGATTATCCTGCCGCGCTGACGCATGTGGGCTCAGCGGCTGAACAGCGCTCTCAGACGGCGGCTGAAGTACAGCCAGTGCATTTTTCGTACAATACCAGCCAGTTTTTTCTGGAGCGCTTTACCCATGCCTCCGAAGGCGACCTGCTTGCAGGCAATCTGACCCTGACCATCAGTTACACGGATCCGGTCACTGGTGCGGCCCGTGAAGAAACGCTCGACTTTGATCTGGATGCTGTGCGCAATCAAAACCTGGCAGGCATTAAAGATGCCCGACTGGTCCTGCTGTTGACCCAGCTGATTCGGGGGCAGGTCAGCCCTGAGCAGGCCCGGTCCGAAATGGAGGCGCTGCTGGCCACCCACAGCAGCCCGCTGGCAGCCCGTTATAAAGGCTATCTGGAGACCTGGCTGCGCCTCAGCGGCGGCGACACCCCGGTCGTCAATACAGATCAGAGCCCTGGCAGCGACAGTTAAAAGCCCGTATTGCCCGTCACCAGACCTGCCAGGGTCAGCAGCAGGCCGCCGATGCCGGTGGCCACGCTGCCCCAGAAAAACAGCTTGCTGTTCTGATCCTGCTGGCTGACCAGCTCTTCTTCACTTTTGTGGGAGATAATATAGCGCTGGCCTTTTTCCTGAGGTTTGGTCAGGGTCAGGGTGCCGCCATGATCCTGTACCGTGCCCAGCAGGTAGAGGGCGCCCGTTGGGGGAAAGATCGCTTCTTCAAAACGATAGCCCAGGGTACGGCGGCCCCGTGCCAGGGCTGGCAAACCGCCGTCAAGATGGAGCGTGATCTCACCCAGACGCAGCTGGCTGCCGCTGAAGTGCAGACCGTGCTCAGGTTCAAAGCGGCTCAGGGTGCTTTCGAGATCAATATCTGCCCCGCTGGGGTCCACTTTTAAGCGGCCGGTTTCATCGCGCACATAAAAAGGCACATGCCGGGTTTCGCTGAAGAGCGTATCTCTGCCTTTGTGAATGCGCTTTTGCTGTTTGCCCTCATCGTCTTTGTACCATTCTTCTTCTTCCCATTCACGGGTGACGCTGGCGCGGTAATAGACGCAGTCGCGCCGGGCCAGTGCCGACGAGAGCAGCTCGGGTGACTCCATTTCACCCTTGATTTCGGTGTAGTCGCTGGAGTAGCCGCTGCCCAGGGCCTCGGCCACTGCGGCAGCCCGTTCGCTGACATCCTGAATACTGGAGGTCTGGGTCAGCAGAATTTCGCCCAGCTTGGCCCTGGCATTGCGATAAGCCAAAAAACAGCCAATGGCCACGCCCAGCAGGATCAGTCCAAATAAAACCATCTTAAGTGCTCCTGATTGCAAATCTGCTCAATTGTATAGCAGCCTGTGTCCGGACGCAAAAAGCAGCGGCAGCGCCTGCAAAAGCTGGCCTAAAATCGCGCCTGCTTTGCCCCGTGTGGCGTATTTTCAGGCATAATACATAAAAAAAGTGGAGACAAGCATGCAAAATTTACAGGCCCCCCAGTGGGATATTGACAGTGAGTACCCGGCCCTGGACAGCCCGGAGCTGCAGGCGGAGCGGCAGCGGGTGCAGGCCCTCAGTCAGCAGCTCCAGGCGCTGGTGCCCGGACTGATTGGCGAGGATGTGCTTAAAACCGCCCAGGAAATGGCTCTGCTGCACAAAGAGGCCTCACTCTTACTTGGCAATCTGATGAGTTATACCCACCTTAAACGCAGTACCGATCTTAAAAATAGCGCGGCCCGTGCTTTGCTGGAGCAGCTCAAAAAAGACGCCGTGCAGCTGGAGCAGGGTCTGCAGCCTCTGAACCAGTTTCTGATGCACGCCAACGACGCTACTTTTGAGGCATTTCTGGCCCATCCCGATCTGGCTGACAGTCATTTTTACTACCGCGACCAGCGCATCAACCACCAGCGCGTGCTGCCCCTGGAGCAGGAAAACCTGCTCTCCAGTCTGGAACTGGATGGTTTTCAGGCCTGGGGCAATCTCTATACCAACCTGACCGGCTCGATTGATTATGATTTTGAACACGAAGACGGCAGTCGCGAAACCCTGGGTGTGGCCGGCCTGCTTTCGCTGCTGAGCAGCGGCAGCGAAACTCTGCGCCGCCGGGCCTATGAAGGACTCAACACCGTTTTTGCCACCCACGAAGAAAGCTGTGCCGCCATTCTCAACGCCATGGCCGGCTGGCGCCTGGAACTGTGCCAGCGACGCTCCCATACCGTGCCCACCCATTTTTTGAGCGCGCCTTTGCACATGAACCGCATGCAGCAGGCCAGCCTGGACCAGATGATTGAAGCCGTCGGCAGCCAGCGCGCCCTGGGCCACCGGGCCCTGGCCCTGCAGGCCCGTGTTTTTGGCAAGGAGCGCCTCGACCCCTGGGATACCGAAGCCCCGCTGCCCGAGCTGGGTCATCAGACGCCGCCCCTGAGTTTTCCGGCGGCCATGGATATTATCGCAGAAGCTTTTAATACTGTGGATTCCAGCATGGGTGATTTTGCGCGTCTGATGCAGGAACAGCAGTGGATTGACGCCGCCCCGCTGGGCCACAAAACCCCCGGCGCTTTTTGCTCGGGCTTTGCCAAATCCCGCACCCCCCGCGTGCTGCTGACCTGGCACGGCACCCAGTCCAATCTGATAACGCTGGCCCATGAGCTAGGCCACGCCTTTCACTCCTGGGTGATGCGCGATATGCCCTACCGCGAAACCCGCTACCCCATGAGCCTGGCCGAAACCGCCAGCACCTTTGCTGAAACCGTGGTGCGCCATCATATGCTGTCTCAGGCCAGCTCACCGGCCGAGAAGCTGGCGATTCTGTGGCATGAGGTGGCCGCTGTGCCCCGTTTTGGCATCAATATTCCCGTGCGCTACTGTTTTGAAAAGGCCTTTTATGAGGCTCGCGCCGGCCGCAGCTTCAGCCCCGAGGATTTCTGCAGCCTGATGGCCGACACCTGGCGCGAATGGTACGGCGAAAGCATCAGCGCGCCCAATGAGCGTTTCTGGGCCAGCAAGCTGCACTTTTATATCACCCAGCCCAGCTTTTATAACTTCCCCTACACCTTTGGCTATCTCTTTTCGCAGGCCATCTACGCCGAGCAGGCACGCCAGGGTGAGGGCTTCTTTGACTTTTATACCGCCCTGCTGCGCGATACGGGCCGCATGCCGGTGGAAGCACTGGTGCAGAAGCATTTTAGGCGCGATGTCACTGAAGCATCCTTCTGGGATCCCTGCTTTGATATCATGACCCAGTATGTGGACCAGTTTGAAGCCTTGCTGTCTGAGCTTTAGCAGAGGCAGATGCTGGTGATGCCCATGTCGGAACCCAGCCCTGACCCAGCAGTCTTTGCAGAGATTCTGGCTCAGGCCCGCACTTTGCTCAAAGCCCGGCAATGGCAGGCGGCCTTGCCTCTGTTGCTGCAGGCTCACGCTGCGGCCCCTGCTTCAGTGACGCGGGCAGAAGTGGCCGCGCTGCTGGGCCGGGCCAGTGCGCGCCTGCACGACTGGCCCCGGGCCCGTCACTGGCTGGATCTGGCCCTGGCGGCTGAAGACAAAGCCGAGGATTACCCCTGGCGCGCGCCCCTGCTGCACCAGCTGGGCCGGGCCTGTCAGGAACTGGCTGACTGGGAGGCCGCCCGCCAGGCCTATTTGCAGGCGCTGGAGCACAAGCGCCTGGCCGGTCTGGATGCTGCGCTGGGCCAGACCTATCATCAGCTGGGTCGGGTCTATGATGCTCAGGGCAAGCTGACGGAGGCGGCCCGCAGCTATGCCCAGGCCGTGGACTGGATGCAGCGCCACGCCGACAGCCACCTGGGCCTGAGCCTGTTTCAGCTGGCCAAAGCGCAGGAAGCCCTGGCCGAGCCTTTACAGGCGCTTGAAAACTATACCCGTGCGCTGGCAGTCCTGAGTGCTCAGCCCCAACTCCGGGCCGATGCCTGTTACCGCATTGGCGCGCTCTTTGCCGGCTTTCAGCGCCATGACGAAGCGCGCCTGGCCTTTGAACAGGCCCTGGAAGCCTATACCCAGCTCAATCTCGACTTCTGGGTCGGTATGACCCGCCTCAAACTGGGCCTGCTGGCCCTGGATCAGGGCCAGGTACCGCTGGTGATGCAGCACGCCCGTGGTGCTGTAGATGCCCTGGAGGCCACGCATGATGTGCAGGCCCTCAAAATGGCCTACGATCTGCTGGCCGAACTGAGCCAGCTGCTGGGCCAGTCTGCCGACGCCCGCCACTGGCTGGCGCGTGGCGCTGCCCTTGAGGGGCCCTGAGTCAAAATCTCCTGAGGCACAAGATTTCTTTAGCAAGAATATCCCCAAATCCTGTCGATGTCGGGTCTTATTTTTACAGTCAGCCAGAGTGAAAAGTGTTTTTGTGAATGCCTGACACTCAGCCCCGCACTTCCGTATCGGGGTGCTCTTTTGTGTTAAAATAATGTCATCCGGGCGTTATTTAAATGAAATGGCTGACGCCCCGTGGCAAGGAGGACGACGCGATGAGTTTGATTGATGAAGCGCTGGATGCCGACGATCTGACCCCCTACTATACTGAGGATTCCCGGACCTTTACGGCCATCAGCACCGAGTCGGTGCGCAGCCTTGAGCCGGCCCGGCCGATCACGCTGGAGCCCGGTGATACGCTGCAAACGGCCATTGAGCTGATGCAGCAGAAAAAAATTGGGGCTGTGGTCGTGGTCGAAAATCAGCACCCGGTCGGTGTGTTTACCGAGCGTGACGTGCTGGTGCGCGTGGTGGGTAAAGTCCCTGATCTGAGTGCTGTGCGCCTGCGGGGCTATATGACAGCCGACCCGGTCTGCCTGCGTATTGACGACAGCATTGCCTATGCTCTGAACCAGATGACCGTGGGCGGCTTTCGCCATATTCCGATCATTGACGCGCAAGGACGGGTTACGGGCATTATTTCGGTGCGCGATATTGCCGACTATATGGCCAGTCTGGTGCCTGAAGAGGTTTACAATATCCGGCCAGAACCCCTGCGGGGTGGTTTTACTGCGCTCGAAGGCGGCTAAGGCTCAAGGCTGCTTTGCTGGGCTTTGCCAAGAATCTGGCTGAGCAGGCTCAGCAGACCGGGCTGACAGAGGTAGCGTCGCTGGTTTTTTTGATACAGGCTGCTGCCGGGGCCTGCCGGACCTTCGGGCCCGCCGGCAAAGAGCCATTCTTCGTAGGCGCCAAAATCAATCAGCAGCTGTTTGGGTGCGGGGCCAACCCAGCCAGGCTCGACGGTGCTGAGGCAGCTGACCGGCTTGCTGAGCAGCTGATCCAGAGTGGCCTGTTCTGAATCGCTGAGCGGGTAGCGATGATGCTGGTGGCTTTCAGGATACAGCACCTTCTGAAAATGATAGCTGGCGCTGACCGTTCCACTGGACGGATCTTTGTGCAGCCGCAGGGCAAAGGCCCGCTGATGCTCGGGCGGTAATTCAGCCTGGGCAGCTGGCAGAAGTTGATTAAACCAGGCGTGCCGGGCTTCAAACTCGCTGTGACTCCAGCGCTGATAATACTCCAGCGTCTGCCAGGTCGTTTGCCTGTCAGGATCGTCTGCTGTCTGGCGCCAGCAGCTGCTGGCGGTAAAAAGCAACAGGATGAGCAGAATCTGTATTTTAAGCATAAGCGTATTATAACTCAATGTTCATAGCTTTTGCCTGACATGATCGCTGAAAGCAAAGAAAGAAGACCTTTTTAGAATGGTGTATATTTTGAATAACAACAAACAAAATAAAAACCATACAAAAAGGTCTGAAGCCAAGCTACCATGTACCCATTCTCTTGTATACCCCCTGAAATCAGAAAAAGCCTGGAAGGTTTGCGTCATCAATTCCGGGCAAAGCATTTGCTCACGCTGTCCTGGCTGGTTTTTTTGCACATCATTTGTTTTGAAACCGCCAACCTTAAAACACTCCATAAACATGCTTCAAACATTGAATATAAAAGGCTTTTACAGTTTTTGCGCGCTAAATATTTACGCCCTCAGCTCTGGCTCAAATGGCTTGCCATGCGTCTCATAGATACATTGCCTCATGAAGATTTACACTTAAAAATCCTTGTGGACACAACGTTTCGGCTCAAGTGTTCGGTACGCAATCCAGGGATCAGCAGGGGTAAAA
>JACYMC010000126.1 GCA_015272195.1 Candidatus Sericytochromatia bacterium | reverse complement strand
CGAAATATACCCTACACCTTATGTGAACGCACCTTTGTGAGAAATGCGGGCTAAAGGCTACGTTAAACATCACAAGCCAAGGAGATTACCTCATGCCCACATCCCGTTCTCTTCAATCCCTGCGCCCTGTCTTGCATCTGCTGCTGGGCTGCAGCCTGAGCCTGAGCCTGCTCAGCAGCTGTTACAGCCGCCAGCCTGAAGCTGCCGACAAGGACCTCAAACAGGAACAGATCGCCGATGAAAGCCTGGCGGCACCCGAGCCAGAACTGGCCACGCGCAAAGATCGGTCGTCCAACGAACGGGATGCCCGTCTGATGCGCAAACCTGCCGCGCCGGTGGCTGAAGCCTATGCCGGTGCGCCGCCGCCCCGCAGCCAGCCTATGCCCCATCAACCTGCGGATCGGCCCGCAGATCACTTTGTAGACCACAACACCGAAGACTATGACCTGATTCAGGAAAATCCTTTTCTGGCCGTGGCCAAAAATCCCCTCTCGACTTTTTCGATTGATGTCGATACGGCTTCTTACAGCAATCTGCGCCGCTTTGTCAGTCAGCAGCACCAGCTACCGCCCAAAGATGCGGTGCGCATTGAAGAACTGGTGAATTATTTTCCGTATGATTACCCTGAGCCCCGTGGTGAGCATCCTTTTTCGGTCACCACCGAGCTGGCAGTCTGCCCCTGGCAGCCCGAAAACAAACTGCTGCGCGTGGGCCTCAAGGGCAAGTCCCTGGATTTAAAACAGGCGCCGCCCAATAACCTGACCTTTTTGATCGATGTCTCAGGCTCCATGTCGCCCCCCAATCGCCTGCCCCTGCTCAAACGCTCCCTGAAGTTACTGGTCGACGAAATGCGCGAACAGGATCATATCTCCATGGTGGTTTATTCCGGGGCCTCTGGGCTGGTGTTGCCGCCCACCAGCGGGGCTGACAAGGCCACCATTCTGGCCGCCCTGGAACGTCTGGAGGCCGGGGGCAGCACCGCCGGCAGTGCGGGCCTGCAGCTGGCCTACGAAACGGCCCGCAAAAACTTTAAGCCCCGTGCCAATAACCGGGTGATTCTGGCCAGTGACGGTGATTTTAACGTGGGTCCTTCGAGTGATGCGGAGCTGGTGCGCCTGATTGAAAAAGAGCGCCAGAGCGGCATTTACCTGACCGTGCTGGGCTACGGCATGGGCAATTACAAAGACAATAAAATGGAAAAACTGGCCCAGCATGGCAATGGTAACTACGCGTATATCGACAACCTGCAGGAAGCCCGCAAGGTGCTGGTGACCGAAATGGGCAGCATTCTGCTGACGATTGCCAAAGATGTGAAGCTGCAGCTGGAGTTTAACCCGGCCCGCGTTGCGTCCTACCGCCTGATCGGCTACGAAAACCGTCTGCTGCGGGCCGAGGATTTTGACGACGACAAAAAAGACGCGGGCGAATTGGGGGCGGGCACCACCGTGACGGCCCTCTATGAAATTGTGCCGGCCGGTCGTCCGGGCTAGGGGCATGATCTGAGGTACCAGCAGCAACAGCTGTCAGCTGCAGCTGACAGCGATGAAATTTTAACCCTCAAGCTGCGCTATAAGCCGCCCCAGTCTGAGAGCAGCCGCCTGCTGAGCCACACGGTCAAAGATCAGGCCAAAGCCTGGCCTGCGGTCTCGTCTGACTTTCGCTTTGCGGCGGCGGTCGCCAGCCTGGGCATGCAGCTGCGCGGATCTGAATACGCTGGCCGCTGGCGTTTGAATGACGTGCTGCAGCAGGCCGAGGCCGGGCGTGGCAAGGATACCGAAGGCTACCGCCAGGACTTTGTGGCCCTGGTCAAACAGGCCCAGCTGCTGCAGCAAACGGATTAAACGCAAAAAACGTGATTTTTGCACTTTGTTTGTGCAAAGCAGGTTTACTCCTCTGATGGATCGGGAATATACCCACAGTTAGATTGTGATGTGTCAACCGATTTTGGTGGGCCGGTCTGCTGCAGCGTTCGCTTCTGCGTCTTTACCTCTGTTGCAGCAGACCCCGCTCCACCTTTCCCCGTTTACTGACGGGGAATTTTGCTGTTGAGAGACTGCTCCAGATCCTGCAGGGGCAGGCTCAGACGCAGTTGTACGCAGTCAGCTTCTGCGGCCTGACTGAGCTGGCTTTCGCGTGCGCCCTGAATCACGCCCTGGATCCGCAGCTGTTGCTTTTCAGACTGCTCGCCCCGGTGGGCAATGGTCTCTACCGGGGTGAGATGGATGCCGTAAATCACTCCGGCCAGCCGGCGCAGGGCGTCGGCCCGTGCGGCCCGCAGCGCCAGCTGGTAGCGCACGGTGAGGTCATGGCCTTCATGACCACAGCCCCGGCCACGGGCGTAAATGATTTTTTGCTGCCAGTCGATCCAGACTCCCTGCTGTGGCCGCAGCGGCGGGATCTCAGGTGCTGCAATGCTGGCGTCCGCTTCTGCGGACGCTTCAGGGCTTTGTGCGCTGGCGCTGCTGAAGCCTGTACAGAGCCAGAGGGCAAGCAGGCCGGTGCCCTTCAAAATCTGCTGTCTCATACTCCCTGCTTTCCTGGGCCGCTCAGGCTGTTGCCGTGTCTGGCGGCCCATAAAAATCGCGTTAATTCGCTCTGCAGACACGTCATTTACATTTCTTCACAGACTATAATCAAACTATACCTAAAGGTTGAGGAGGTTTCAGATGATGCTTGCACGTGTGATGGATTGGCTCTTGGATCGGTCTCCCGTTCAGAAGACGGTGTACATTCATTATGAAGTGCATCAGCATCTGCATCTCAGCCCTCCCAATGCGTATCAGCAGGTTCTCAATGACGCATTGCAGACCCTGCAGGTTCCCCTGCGTTCGACAGGTCCTCTGCCAGCGCCTGTGCAATCCCGGCGTGTGGTGCAGGTGGAGCCGCGCTAGCTCAAACGCTCAGTCTTCGGGTTCATCCAGATCGGCATCATCAAAAAACGAAAAGGTCAGAGGCGGTTGCAGATGAAAATCATGCAGCTTTTCAACCAGGCGGCTGTTTTGCATGGTTTTTTCAAGAATCACTTCAATCAGATCTTCCCGCTCAAAACGCACGGCATAAGCCATTAATTCTTTGAGCAGCTCAGGATCGTCTGCCTGAACGACCTGTGCGTCAAGATTTTCTTCGTTTATTTCGTCCATCATGCAATGACTGAGCGGTTCCTTTTTCGTTATAATCTGAGAGAAGCTTCTAAAACTTCATTGTAACCTAAGTTAGCACAAATACTGTAACAGCCGTCATGAAAAGCGCCGACCTATCTCAATCTCTTGCCATGCTGCCTGTGCGGCAGGCCTCACCGCTGGATCGCCCCCTGAACCGCGCTTTAAAGCGTGGGCTGGATTTGCTGCTTGTCTGTCCGGCGTTGCTTGTGCTTGCCCCTGTTTTTGGCCTGCTGGCGCTGGCCGTGCGCCTGGATTCGTCAGGGCCGGTGCTTTATCGCCAGGAGCGCATCAGTCGCGATGGTCAGTCGTTTATGATGCTGAAATTCCGCACCATGCATGTGCAGGCAGAGCAGCAGAGTGGGCCAGTCTGGGCCCGCCCCGACGATCCGCGCACCACCCGTCTGGGGGCATTTTTGCGGCGCGCCAGCCTCGATGAATTGCCACAGTTGCTGAATATTCTGGGCGGCAGCATGAGTCTGGTGGGGCCGCGTCCAGAGCGTCCCCATTTTGTGGCGCGCTTCAGCGCCGAAGTACCTGGCTACAGCGCCCGCCACCGGGCCAAAACCGGTCTGACTGGCTGGGCCCAGGTTCATGGTCTGCGTGGCGATACTTCAATCGAAGCCCGTGTGCAGCACGACCTCTATTATCTGGCTCACTGGTCCCTGTGGCTTGACCTGCGCATTATTGCGGCCACCTTGCTGACCGTGATCCGTGACTTTACCCAAAAACGGGCCTACTGATGCCAGTCCGGCTGCAGGCCAGCCCCTGGGCGCTGCTGGCGGCCAGTCTGCTCTTGTGTTGCCTCTGTGTTTTGCTGGCCCTGGGGCCTGTGTCCTATAGTGCCCAGACGCTGCGTTGGCAAAGCGCCCAGGGTGAGAGCCTGCAGGCCCGGCTCTGGCTGCCGCGTGGGACCCTTGTTGAGGCGCAGAAACCCTTGCAGGGCGTGTTGCTGGTGCACGGCGTGGCCAGCAATAGCATGCAGCTGGAACCTGCGGCCCGCGCGCTGGCTGCCAGTGGTCAGGCTGTTATGACCCTCAGCCTCAGAGGTTCTGAGGCTGAGCAACTGCTGCAGTTGCTTTCGGCCTTACAGCTGCTGCGCAGCCAGCCCCGAATACACGGCGTGGCCCTTGCCGGCCACTCGCGCGGTGCCCGGCTGGCGGCGCAGGCTGCCCTGCTGGCGGGTGAGGCCGGGCCCGTCATGGCTTTGGGGGCCCGCCCGGAAGACGGCTTGCCCCTGACGACGGTGATCAATGGCATCTATGACAGTCTGCACCCGCCCTGGCGGCTGCCTGCAGGACCAGATAGTTTTGTCTCGCCAACAGCCAGCCACCAGAGTGTCTGGCACGATCTGCACCTGCTGCGGCACCTCCAGCGCGTGTTGTCAGAAGAAGCGGGCCTGATCGGGCCTGAGCTGCTGCGCTTCTGGGTGCAGCAGTTGCTGGGAATCAGCTTGCTGATTCTGGGGGCCAGTCAGTACCCTCTGCGGCCCGGCGGTTATCCGGGCGTGGTGCTGCTGGTGACTGCCAGTGCTGGTCTGTTGCTGTCAGGTTACCTCGGCTGGCTGCAGCCCACCGCTGCTGAGTCAGCGCTGCTGGTGCTGTGGGGTGTTTATGTTTTGGGGCAGCTGCCGCTAGCGTTCTGGCGCCACCGTCTGCTGCGCAGCCTGCTGGGGCTGATTCTGCTGCGCGAAGTGGGAAGCTTACTGCGTGCCCTGTGCTGGGATCCTGCCGCCGTGATCGGGTGGCCCCTGGCGCTGGGGCAAAATCTGCTGGTTTACCCTTTGCTGCTGCAGCGGGGGCTGACACAGCTTTTTTTTGTGGCCGATGCCGCTCAGTTACAGCCCGCCTGGCCTGTGCTGGCTTTGCTGGGGGCTGAGATTCTCTTCCCGGCCTGGTGGCGGCGTCCGCTGCTTGCAGGGGCTGCGCCGCGTGCTGAAAAGGATTTGCAAACAACCCCTGCGTCTGCCGTCAGCCATCCGCTTGCTCTGCGGCAAAGCCTCAGCAAACAAAAATGGCTGCTATTGCTGACTTTGCTCTTGCTGCTGGCCGGTTTGCTGTACTGGCGGCTGGGTCAGGGCTATCTGTCAGCTGAGAGTCTGGGGCGTGTGGCAGAAACCCTGGCCCTTGAAGGGGGGCCGGCTGCGATGCTGGCCGGCTTGCTCTGGCTGATCTGGCGCAGGCAGCGCGCCAAATAAAGAGTGCCCCCGAGACGACTCGAACGTCCGACCTACGGTTTAGGAAACCGTTGCTCTCTCCACTGAGCTACGGGGGCCACGCTAAACAGTTTAACATGGAACAAAAACTGCTAGACTGAAAGAAAAAGACTGAATGTATCATGTTACGACTCAAAGAACTCAAGCTGCCTTTAGACCACAGTGAGCCCGAACTGCGCCAGGCCGTCTGCCAGCGCCTTAAAATCCAGGATGCCGAGCTGTTGGAACTGATCATTTTCCGGCGCGGGGTGGATGCCCGCAAGCCGGGTCAGATCGCCTTTGTTTACACGCTCGATTTGGCGCTGGCCAATGAAAAACAGCTGCGCAAACGCTTTAAAAAAGATCGCCAGCTCGAAGCCACCCCCGATATGCGCTACCGCTTTGTGGGGCAGGCCAGCGAAGCCCGGCCACATCAACGGCCGGTGGTGGTGGGCCTGGGCCCGTCTGGCCTTTTTGCCGCGCTGATTCTGGCCCAGGCCGGTTTTAAGCCCCTGGTGCTGGAGCGTGGCAAGGCCGTGCGCGAGCGCACCCGCGATACCTTTAAACTCTGGCGCCAGAACGTGCTGCACCCGGAGTCCAACGTGCAGTTTGGCGAGGGCGGGGCCGGCACCTTTTCAGACGGCAAGCTCTACAGCCGCATCAACGACCCCCAGCACTATGGCCGCAAGGTGCTCGAAGAATTTGTCAAAGCCGGCGCCCCGCCTGAAATTCTCTACGTTAGCAAACCCCATATTGGCACCTTTCGCCTGGTGAGCATGGTCGAAAAAATGCGGGCTGAGATGTTGGCCCTGGGGGCCGAAATCCGCTTTGAAAGCCGGGTGAGTGATCTGCTGATCGACAAGGGCCAGCTGCGCGGCGTGGTGCTGGCCGACGGTGAAGAAATTCTGACCGATCACCTGGTGCTGGCCGTGGGCCACAGCGCCCGCGACACCTTTGCCATGCTGCACGAACGCGGCGTGTATATGGAGCCCAAGCCCTTTTCGCTGGGCTTTCGCATTGAGCACCCCCAGTCCTGGATTGATCAATGTCGCTACGGCCCCCAGGCCGGCCACCCCCTGCTGGGTGCGGCTGACTACCGCCTGGTGCACCATGCCAGCAATGGCCGGGCGGTCTACAGCTTCTGCATGTGCCCCGGTGGCACGGTGGTGGCGGCAGCCTCTGAGCCGGGCCGGGTGGTCACCAACGGTATGAGCCAGTACTCACGCGATGAGCGCAATGCCAACAGCGGCATTGTGGTCAGCATTCAGCCCGAAGCCGATTACCCCGGCGGCCCGCTGGCGGGCATTGAACTGCAGCGCCAGTTCGAAGCCCGCGCCTTTGAGCTGGGCGGCGGCAATTACTGTGCGCCGGGCCAGCTGGTGGGCGACTTTCTGGCCGGTCGGCCTTCCAGCGCCTTTGGCGAGGTGCTGCCCTCGTACAAGCCGGGTGTGACCCTGACCGATCTCAGTACCGCTTTGCCCGACTACGCCATTGAAGCGATTCGCGAGGCCCTGCCGGCCTTTGCCCGCCAGATTCCCGGCTTTGATCACCCGGATGCCGTGCTGACCGGAGTCGAAACCCGCACGTCTTCGCCCCTGCGCATCAAGCGCGATAACAGCCTGCAGAGCCTCAATACCCGTGGCTTGTTTCCGGCGGGTGAGGGGGCTGGTTACGCCGGCGGCATTCTGTCTGCCGGGGTGGATGGCATTCGCATTGCTGAGGCCGTGATTCGCAGTCTGCTGGTCTGAATGGCCCCGGATAGGCCATAATAAAAGAAAAAGGAGTCTGCCATGTCCGTCAGTCAACGCCTTGAGCAGAAGCTGGATCAGCTTCTGCAGCCTCTGTATCTGGAGATTATCAACGAGAGTCACCAGCACGCCGGCCCGGCCACCGAGAGCCATTTTCGGGTGGTGGCCGTCAGTCCCGCCTTTGAAAACGTCAGCCGCATTCAGCGCCACCGTCAGGTCAATGCCTGCCTGGCTGAAGAGCTGCAGCAGGGTATTCACGCCCTGGCCCTGAATCTCTACACCGCCGCTGAATGGGAGGCGCGCCACGGTGAAATTCCGGCCTCGCCCCGCTGCATGGGCGGGAGCAAGCGCGCCTGATGGGCCGCCGTCTTGTGCTGGCTGCCGTATCTCTGCTGCTGCTGCTGCTGGGCCAGGGCCTGCAGGCCCTGGCCCAGGCTTCAGGCGCAACCGCGGGCAGCGCCGAGACACTGGCCCAAACCGCTGCAGGCCAGACCATCCGCTTTGTCAGCTTTGGCGACTTTGGTACGGGAGCCCGCGAGCAGTACCGGGTGGCCCAGGCCATCGAAAACACCTGCAAGGCCAAAGGCTGCGATTTTGCCGTGACCCTCGGCGACAATATCTACAACAACGGCGTGACGGGTCTGAATGACGCCCAGTTTCAGACCAAGTTTGAGCAGCCTTACGCCCGGCTCGACTTTCGCTTTCATCTGGTGCTGGGCAACCACGACTACCGGGGCAATGTGGACGCCCAGGTGGCCTATACCCAGCAGAGCAAAAAATGGTATCTGCCCAGTCGCTATTATCATTTTAACGCGGGCCCGGCCAGTTTTTTTGCCCTCGATACCAATCAGGGCTTTGAGGACCAGATCGGCTATTTTAACAAGGCCCTGCAGCAGTCGGATCGGCCCTGGAAGATTGTCTTTGGCCACCATCCGCGCCACACCAACGGCTATTACAAAAACAGCCTGAGTACCTCCCAGATCAAACTGCTCGACAGCTTCTGTGGTCAGGCGGATATTTATCTCTCAGGCCATGAGCACAACAAGCAGCACCTGCAGACGGGCTGCCTGCCCGACTATCTGGTCGTGGGTACGGGCGCGGGCTACCGCGCGGGCGCCAGTGGAACCGGCACCCGCTTTTACAAACCCACCTTTGGTTTTGCCTGGTTTGAAGTCAGCCCTACCCGTCTGCACTTTGAACTCTATAGCACCCAGGGCCAGCAGGAATACAGCTACACGCGCCACAAAGACAGCAAAAAGTCCTGACCCCCTCTCCTGTGGCTGTGTTATCTTGAGGCCAGACTGATTTCAGAAAGGAATGCCTTATGCTGGCTTCTCTGTATGTGTGGCTGAAAGCCCTGCACATTATTGCGATGGTAACCTGGTTTGCCGGTCTGTTTTATATCTTCCGGCTCTACATTTACCATATCGAAACCGAATCCGAAGAAGTGGCCAAAACCCTGGAGGTTATGGAGCGCAAACTGCTGCGCATTATTACCAATCCCGCCATGATTGCCACCTGGATTCTGGGCCTGAGTCTGATTGCGGCCCGCTGGCCCGATATTATGAAGTCGGGCTGGCTGCACGCCAAGCTTTTGCTGGTGCTGATTCTGAGTGGCTACCACGGTTACTCGGCTTCTGTGCGCAAAAAGCTGGCCGCCGGTACCTGCAAGCTGACGTCCAAACAGGCCCGCTGGATTAACGAAGTGCCCACGGTGATTCTGATCCTGGTTGTGATTCTGGCCGTGGTCAAGCCGTTTTAGTTTCTTCGGGTTTGAGAGCTCCATAAAAAAAGCCCCCGTTTTGGCGGGGGCTTTTGTGACTTAATCGGAGAAAGAAGCTTTATTTGACTTTGGTGCCGAGGGATTCAATGGAGCCGGCGTTGCTGCTGCGGGTGCCGCCATAGATGGCTGTACCCGCGGTACCGACGACCACTGCACCGGCACCGATAATGGCGCCCCATTTGGCGACTTTGCCGAAGCCTTTGGCAGCGTCAGCGGTCAGGCCTTTGGCGGGACCGAAGACAAAGGTGCCAGCTTTGCTCAGGAAGCTCTGGGAACCGGTTTCAGCGATTTTAGCGCCACCCATGCGGGCAAAAGCACCAAGCGTGATGCCCGCGCCGGCGATTTCCAGGGCGTTGTCTTTGGCCATGCCGAGCACGGCACCGCCGATGTTTTTGGTGGTCTGCAGGGCGGCTTTGGCGCCGTCAGCAGAGGTGTTGATTTCGTCATCATAGAGCAGCTGAACGCTCTGGCCGCCGGCGGCTTTGGCTACAAAGGGTACAATGGCAACGGATTTGCCGTCGAGGGTAGCGTGCACGCGGTCGCCGGACTGATAGCCGTCGAGGCCGCCAAAATCCATGCCCTGACCGTAAGCCATGTAGGCTTCGCCGGATTCGGGGTCATAGACCATGATTTCGTCAAGGCCGTTGTCGGCTGCTGCAGCCATGGCCTGCTCCTGGGTCACGCCCTGATCCAGTTTGACCAGATGCTGCGCCCGGATATCGACGCCGTTGACCATCATGTTGATGTTACCCATTGTGTTTCTCCTTTGGTGAGTCTCGCTTCTTAATGTTCTTATAGGGTGCTGTGGCCCAAAAGCTTCTTAATCAGGCGCTATATTTCGATTAAATTTCTTTAGAGGCTTTAACGCCTTGTGCTGTCTTGCTTTGCGTCTATTTTTGGGGCTGTCTGTTAAATCAAAGCAGAGTCAGGATTAAAAGAAATTTAAGTGAAACCTTTGCTGCAGCTAAACATTTTCAGAATTGCTTACAGTTATTGTACCATGAGGCCTATGAGATATTTCAAGCTTTTTTTGGGTTTGAGCCTGTTGAGCGCTACCGCAACACTGCAACAGCTCGCAGTGGCTTCAGTTCCTTCGGGGGCAGGGCAACCCAGCCCGGTCTTTGCCGCCGATCGGCAGGCCCGGCTTGGGCCTTATCAGATTCACTGGCAGGCTGCCGGGCGCCAGCTTACGGTCAGGCATCTGCGGGCGGGCCGGCCGGCCCGCGTCCTGTGGCAGTCCTTGCCGGGGCAGCCGCTGTTCAGTGCTTCTGCCGGTGAGATTCAGCACCATGAAAACCGGGGTTCGCTGCAGCTGCACTTTGCCGCAAGGCAGCACTGCGAGCACGTGCAGCTGCAGGCTTTTCAGGCCACGTCGCAGGCGGTTACGCTTTCGGGTCAGCTGAGTGGTCCGCCTGGCAGCGCCTGCAATGGCCGTTTCAGCTGGCGCTTTAGCCTGCCGCCGGATGCTGACGCCTCCGCAAGCTCTGAGCTGCCGCTGCAGGTTAATCTGGTGCTGCAGCCGTCAGAGCCAGTGGCGATCGATCAGATCTGGCTGGAGCTGCTGCAGGCCCGTGATCAGCAGGTGGCCTGGCGCGGTCTGGGGGTGCAGCCTTCCGTACTGGATCTGCGCGGCGGGCGCTTTCCGCTCTGGGTGCAGGAGGGCGGCATCGGGCGCGGTGCACAGCCGCTGACGGGCCTGATCAATCTCTTTTCGCCCGGTTCGGGGGGGGAAACGGGCAGCAGCTACTTTCCGCTGCCTTTTTTCTGGTCCGATCAGTTGCAGGCCCAGATGATTCAAGGTTATCAGCCCCTGCTGATTGACTTCAGCACGGCGGGCCTGACACGCATTCAGCATCCAGGCCTGCAGGCCCAATTTGAGCTCTTTACAGCCGAAAGTCCGCTGGAACTGCTCACGGCCTACAGTGCCCGTCATGGCCGCCAGCCGCGCCTGCCCGACTGGCTGCACCGGGGGGCTATTGTGGGCATGCAGGGCGGTACACAGCGGGTGCAGCAGGTCGCAGAAACCCTGCTGCAGCGCCAGACCCCCATCAGTGCTTTCTGGCTCCAGGACTGGGTGGGCCGCCGCCGTACAGCGATTGGTTCTCAGCTCTGGTGGAACTGGGAGCGCGACACGGCCCATTACCCTGACTGGTCGGGCCTGCGCGAGCGGCTGCAGTCTGGCGGTATTCGCCTGCTGGGTTATGTAAACCCTTTTCTGGTGGATGTCAGTCCGCGTCAGCCCCGCCGCAATCTTTATGCTGAGGCCGCCGCTAAGGACCTGCTGGTACGCGATGCCCAGGGGGGAATTTATCCGGTGCAGAACACGGATTTTTCGGCGGGCTTGCTGGATCTGAGTCAGCCGGAGGCCCGCGACTGGTTTCGTGAGGTGCTGCGCGACGCGCTGCGGCAAGCCAATGGCTTCAGTGGCTGGATGGCCGATTATGCTGAAGCCCTGCCGCTGGATGCCCGTCTGGCCGATGCTGATGCCTGGACCTTTCACAACCGTTATCCCGTCCTGTGGTCACAGCTGCAGGCCGAGGCGCTGGCTGACAGTGACGGGATCTTTTTTGCCCGCGCCGGTTACAGCGGCAGCACGGCCCTGACCCCGCTCTTCTGGCTGGGCGATCAGATGGTCAGCTGGGATGCCCATGACGGCCTGCACAGTGCGCTGACGGGCTTGCTCTCCGGGGGGCTGAGCGGCATTGCCGTCAGTCACAGCGATGCCGGGGGGTATACCTCGGTCGCGGCGATGGGTCTGACCCGCTCGCGTGAGCTGCTGTTTCGCTGGCTGGAGCTGAACACCTTCAGCGCAGTGTTGCGCACACACGAAGGCAATGAGCCTGCTGCCAACGCCCAGATCTATGATGATGCCGAGACCCTGGCCTTTTTTGACCGCTGTGCGCGCATTTATGCTGCTTTGTTCAGCGAGCGTCAGCGCTTGCTGGATCAGGCCAGCCATCGGGGCTGGCCCCTGGTCAGGCATCCGCTGCTGCATTATGGCACCGATCCGGTGGTGCGTCAGCTCAGCGATCAGTTCATGCTGGGCGATCAGTTGATGCTCGCGCCCGTGCTGCAGCCGGGGCAGCGTGTGCGCCGGCTGTATCTGCCTGCGGGCCAGTGGGTGCACCTCTGGTCGCAGCGTGTTTATGGCCATCCCGCACGGGGCAGTTGGGTGCAGGTCATTGCGCCATTGGGCTTTCCGCCACTGTTTTACCCGCTGGGTTCAGCCAGCGGCCAGGCGTTGTATGCGCAGTTGGCTGCCGAAGGTCTGCTACAGCTTGATGAAATGCCTTAAGGGCTTCAGCGCTGGCGGGCCTGAAAACGCTGCACTTTGTGTGAGAGATCTTCGTAGCGCTGCACTTCAGCGGGCGTGGGCTCATAGCCCTGGGTCACTCTTTGCTCAATTTCCTGGGCCCAGAGAATATCCTCGCGGCTGAAGGGGGCATCGTCAGGCAGGTTTTCGATGGCTTGCTGGCTGGCCGCCGCAATGCGGGCCCGCAGGGCTTCGTAGCGCTGCACCTCGTCCGGGCTGGGCTGGTGTCCCTGATTGACCCGCTGCTCCAGCTGGACGGCCCAGTCAAATTCTTCCTGCGAAATACCGGGCGGCAGGGGTGCTGCCGGCTGGCTGGCGGCCAGACGGGCTGAAATGTTCTCGTAGCGCTGGACTTCTTCTGCGCTGGGTTGATGCCCCTGCTGTACGCGCTGATGCAGCTGCTGGGCCCACTGCAGCTCCTCGGGGCTGACGGCGGCAGACGGTGCTGCTGCTGCCGGGGACACGGGGGTGGCAGGTGGCGCGGGCGCTGCCGGTGTGGGTGCTGACGGCGCGGCAGCGGGTGTGAACGGCGCTGCTGCGGCATCCCCTTTGACGCGCTGCAGCAGCTCCTGGTAACGACTGCGCTCCTGGGCTGTGGGCTGATAACCCTGGGTTAATTGTTGCTCCAGTTGCTGGGCCCACTGCAGCTCCTCAGGGCTCACGGGGCTTTCAGGGGCGGGGGTGGGGCTGGGCTTGCCGTTGACGGCGATCTGAAACTGAATGTCGTTATAGCGGCGGATTTCTTCAGCGTTGGGCTTGTAGCCCGTGGTCAGCTTCTGCTCCAGTTGCTGCACCCAGGCGAAGTCCAGCTCGGCCTGGCTGGGGCCGGGCGCCTCGGGCAGGGTCATGTCCTGAAAGTGCAGCACGGGCTGGGCCTGCCCAGCAGGCTGGGTGGCGGCCTGCATCCGGTCGCCAGCGGGGGGAGCTGTCGGTACGCCGGGGGCCGGCGTTGCCGGTGCCGTGGGCGCTATGGCGGCGGGCCGGTTGGGAAAGAGGGCTTCGGGAGGCAGCAGGCCTTGCATCTGATTGGGGGAAGTGGGGTTGGGCATAAATCTGACTCCTTGGGTTCATTTGGCCGCGCTTGAAGACCGTTCTGTGTATAGTATCAGAAGATGGGGCGACTGACTTTTGCCGTTTAATCAAAAAATAAACCGAAATTAAATTCAGTCCGCCCTGGCAGATGTCAGCAGGTCCGCTGTATACAAGCTCAAAGTCCATGAAAGGCAGGTTTGCTGTTGTGTCTCAACTGTCGCGACCCCAGATCTTTTTTAAGGCCCTGCTGGGGCTCATTCTGCTGGTGGCTGGCCTGGGTCATCTGACCTGGGCGCGGGCCGAATTTCTGGCCCAGGTGCTCGACTGGCTGCCCCTCAACGGCGATGTTGTGGTGCTGGCCTCCGGGGTGGTTGAGATGCTGCTGGCCGCACTGCTTCTGCTGGTCTGGGATGCGCGCTGGCGCTGGCAGGTGGGGCTGGTGGTGGCCCTGTTTTTTGTGGCCATCTTTCCGGGCAATATTTCGCAGTACGTCAACGGCATGAATGCCTTTGGCCTCGATACGGACCGTGCCCGCTTTGTGCGCCTCTTTTTTCAGCCTGTGCTGGTGCTCTGGGCTCTCTGGAGCACCCAGGCCCTGCAGGGCCTGCAGCGCGGCACCAGCCGGGACACTTAGGCACTTGCCTGCTTGCTCATCTTTTCATGAGTGCTGAAAGGCAATAAAATAGCCCCTAAGAAACATTTCTAGTTCTAACGCTTTCTGTTGGTAAAGTCATTTTACCCGCGACCATCCTCCCAAAGATGCAGCAATCATCATGTTTTCAAGCCAATTTGT
>JACYMC010000265.1 GCA_015272195.1 Candidatus Sericytochromatia bacterium | reverse complement strand
AGGCTGGCTGGCTCAGATGATAGGCTGTCTCAGGACTTTTCATTCTGAAGCACTGCGGCCGCCCGCTGACGCTTGATATTCCGCCCAAAATCCCTTACCTTAGAAACAGATCCACAGCAGGAGGCGCTTGAATGGCTTACGATGTAAAGATTACCGGCGGCATACTGGTCGACGGCACGGGGCAGCCGCGTTACGGCGGCGATATCGGCATTAAAAACGGGCAGATTGTGGCCCTGGGCCAGGCACCTGACAGCGCCCACCGGGTGATTCAGGCCGACGGGGCCATTGTGACCCCCGGCTTTGTGGATATTCACACCCATTATGACGGCCAGATCTCCTGGGACAAAGACCTGATGCCCTCTTCGATTCACGGCGTGACCACCGCCATTCTGGGCTCCTGCGGCGTCGGCTTTGCCCCCTGCCGGCCCAGCGATCACGAGCGCCTGATCCAGCTGATGGAAGGGGTTGAGGACATTCCCGGCTCAGCCCTGGCCGAGGGCCTGACCTGGGACTGGGAAAGCTTTCCGGAGTACATGGACGCCCTCGACAAGCTGCCCCACAGCATCGACTTTAGCCTGCAGATGACCCATGACCCGCTGCGCGTCTACGTGATGGGCGAGCGGGCCGTGCACAACCAGGCCGCCACCGCCGAAGATATTGCCCAGATGCGCGCTCTGCTGCGCCAGGGCTTAGAGGCCGGGGCGATTGGCTTTTCGACCGGGCGCAGCGACAACCACCGCTCCGCCAGCGGGGAACATACGCCGGCCGCCGAAGCGCGTCCGGAGGAGCTGAGCGGCATTGTCAAGGCCTTTGAAGGCCTTAACCGCGGCGTGGTTCAGGCCGTCAGCGATTTTGACATGCCCTACGGTGATGCGGAGTTTGAGCGTGAGTTTGATCTGCTGGAGCGCATGGCCACTGCCGCCGGCCGCCCCCTCTCGATTTCGCTGATGCAGCGCGATCAGTCGCCGGATCAGTGGCGCTGGATCATGCAGCGGGCCGAAGCCGCCGAGGCCAAAGGCCTGACGGTGCGCCTGCAGGTCGGGGCCCGCGCCATTGGCGTTTTGCTCGGTCTTGAGACCACCTTTCATCCCTTTATGGGCTTCCCTTCTTACAAGGCCATCAGCCAGCTGCCTTTGGCTGAACGCGTGGCCCAGATGCGCAACCCCGAAACCAAAGCCCGCATGCTGACCGAAAAAAGCGAGCCCGTGGCGGGCGACGGCAGTTCGATTCCGCCCCTGGCCGATCTGCTGCTGGCCCAGATCGAAACCTGGGGCATGCGCATGTTTACCCTGGGTTCTGAGCCCAACTATGAACCGCATCTGGGCGAGAGCATTGACATGAAGGCCCGCCAGCGCGGCGAGAGCGTGCTCAGCGGCCTCTATGACGCCCTGCTCGAAGACCAGGGCCAGGCTTTGATTTACTTCCCCCTCTACAACTACACCGAGGGCAATCTCAACAATGTCTACACCATGCTCAGCCACCCCCAGGCCCTGCCGGGGCTGGGCGACGGTGGTGCCCATGTGGGCACGATCTGCGACGCCAGCTTTTCAACCTTTTTGCTGAGCCACTGGGCCCGCGACCGCCAGGGTGAAAAATTCAGCCTCGAAGAAGTGATCAAAAAGCAGTGCCATGATACAGCCCGCTTTATTGGCCTCAACGATCGCGGCACGCTGGCCCTCGGTCAAAAGGCTGACTTGAACATCATTGACTTTCAGCGCCTGCGCCTGCATCCGCCACGCCTGATTGCGGACTTGCCCGCTGGCGGCAAAAGACTGATGCAATATGCTTCGGGCTATCTGGCCACGCTGGTCAGCGGCCAGGTGATCAGCGAAAATGGCGAGCTGACCGGAAACTATCCAGGACGTTTGGTGAGGTTACAATAGATGGCAACAGGTCAAGGTTCTGCTGGTAACGTGATTGCGGCACTGGCCAGCTTTTTTATCAAGCACACCGTAAAACCCCGTCCTTCAGGTCGGGGATATAAGGTGTAGAC
>JACYMC010000244.1 GCA_015272195.1 Candidatus Sericytochromatia bacterium | reverse complement strand
CTGGCTGGCTCAGATGATAGGCTGTCTCAGGACTTTTCATTCTGAAGCACTGCTCTGGCACTGGAAGATTAGACTTTTTGGCGAAAAAAGTTTAAAATAAACTTTATTGGCAGGAGTAAGAGCGTGTAATGAATATCAATACCCTGAAAGCCGCCCAGCAAGGCGCACAGCAATCGACCCGAACCGCAGGCGATATAGGCCGGCAAACCCAGTCGGTCAACCGCGATAATCAGCATATCAGCGAAACCAGCGATAAAAATGGCAAGGTGCGCGGCGAACGCAAAATAGAGCAGGAAAAAGCAGCTTTCCAGGCCGCCAAACGGGATGCCGCCATTGAAATCGAGCACGCCCAGAAGCAAAACCTGGTCTCAGGCCTGCAAAGCGCCACCACCAGCGCCCTGGGTTTTGTGAATCGCTTTTTATCCTGAGCCTCTGTGATGCCATCTGTGAATCCCGGTCGGGTTCTGTGGGCTGTGGTATTGCTGACCAGCGCCTGCAGTGAAGTCAATTTAAATTACGGATTGGCCGGCAGCCGGCTGAGCTTGATCGGCACGGCCAGCCCGACAGACTCTATACTGGCCGATTTGCAGATTCTGGCCCAGGTGCAGTCTGAACAACTGAATCTGGAGCGCCTGCAGCTGCGCATTCGCCTGCGCCGCCCCGGCGCTGACCCGACAGCCGAAGCGGAGCAAACCCTGCAGATCGTGCTGAGTGATTTTTTAAGCCAGCCCGCCCTTTTGCTGGATCAATTACGGCCTGGACCTGCCGCCCTGGATATCACCCTGCTGGACGCAGATCAGCAAAGTCTTTCAGCCTTTGAAACCATGCTGGACCTGCAGCCAGGCAGCAGCCTGGACGTGCGTTTTGCCCTGGGAGCCGATAGCACGGGTGTCCCAGAAATCCGCCTGCAGACCGTGACCCCGCGCGGCGGTCAGCCCGACCGTCCAGACGCAGCGACAAGCGAAACCACCCCAAACACCCCCGCGACGACCGAGCCCCTCTCAGCGGGCCCTGAAAACCCCTCACCCACCGCTGGCACAAGAGGTGGCAACACAGCGCAACCGACAGGCCCCCGCTATGAACTGAACCCCCGCCTGCTGGAGCAAGGCAGCAACAGTCTGGTCATGATCTGGGATGCGCCACCTGACAGCGCAGGCGTTCAGGGCTATCAGATCAGGGTCAATGGCCGAATAGTGGCCGACAATCACCCGCTGGCCAACTACCGTCTGGAAGGCCTCAACAGCGGCAATAGCTACGCCATCGAAATCGCCCCCGTACTGGCCGATGGCACGGTGCTGGCCCCCAGCCCCCTGAGCGGCAGCACCCGCAGTTCTGGCGGCGGTGGTGGCGGCGGTGGCGGCGGAGCGACCGGAGGAGGTACAACAAACCCACCGGCAGCACCACCCACGATTGACAGCATTCAGGCCAGCCGCACCACGGTGGCCGGGCTGGCTTACCCCGTGCAATTGACCGCCGCACTGGCCAACGGGCAAAGCCTGCCCGATGCCGCTTACAGCTGGCAGTGTAACAACTGCGGCGACGCCAGCTTCAGCGCCAATACCGGCGCGCAGGTCACCTGGAATGCACCGACCACGCCCGGCACCTATGAAGTCACCCTGACGGTCAATGACGGCACCCATCCGCCGGTCAGCGAAAACATCAGCATCACGGTTCAGCATGGCCAGGTCAATGTGAATGTGATAGGAGATTACCGCTGATGAAAACGGCTGTATCTGCTTCCATTGGCCTGCTGCTGGCCGCTAGTCTGCCGGCCTGCCAGATCCTGCCCTCGCCTTCACAGACACCTGAAACGCTGCTTTCTGCGCGGCATACCCCGCCTGAGCAGCAGCTTACTATCCCCCAGGCCAGCGCACAGCTGCGCCAGGGCCAGCTGCGCTTTGCGATCGACTATCCACCTGTTCCCCCAAACGCTGGTTTTCAGACCCAGGCCCTGCACTATCCGGCCTTTGCCCGCTTTCAGGTGGCCATTATAGGTATTGGCCTCAACCAGCCACTTTACCCGGCTGCTGCCGATGCGGGCCAGAACCACACCGTGGCCGCAGCCTGCACAGCCACCGGCTGCAGCGTCAACACCATCATCAACAACGTGCCCTCGGGCCAGAACCGCGTGGCGCTGATTGTGGCCTATGATGCAGCTGGGCAGGTGATCCAAGGCGCCAGCCTCGCCGCTGCCTTTGATATTCCACCTGACAGCGCCGAAGATCAGACCGTGCGCCTGTCGTATCTTTCGACACCTGTGGGTCAGGTGGTGCAGCAATTGTTAAATCAGAACCTGAACCTGCTGGCCGCCGATCTCGACGCCAGCGCCTTGCAGCAGTTTATTGTACAGCTGACCGGTGCCACGGGAGATTTTCCGGCCTTTAACTACACCCAGCTGCACCCGAGTCTGATCAATGTATCGGCACTGGTGGATGATCTGAAGCAGAACCAGGGCAATGTGGCCGCACTCAACCCCACCAACCCAGATTATGTCTATACCGGTGGCACGGTCAACGGCAGTGTCACAGGCCTGCTGGCCGGTGACAGCGTCAGTATCAAGCTGACCGACCCGCGCACGGGGGCCATCGCGGCCCAGGGCAACGGCAACTTCAGCTTTGCCCAGGTGCCCCCAGGGCAGTGGCAGCTGCTGGTCGAGGCCCCTGCCGGTTACAGTGTCAGCGGTGTCCCGGCTCAGATCAGCGTCACCGAAGCTCAGACCCTGCAACTGGACCCGATCACCGTGAGCCCTGGTGGCGCACTCAGCGTGACCTCGCTCAGCACAGCAGCGAGCTTCCCCGGCGAAACCCTCTTGATCAACGGCAGTCAGTTTGCGGCCCAGCCCGAAAATCTGGCGATCACCATTGCCGGACAGCTGATTCCCACAGCCAATATTGCGGTGTTAAACAGCAGCCAGCTGCAGGTGCAACTGCCGGCAGGCCTGCCGGCGGGCCAGACCACCGTCAGCGTGGTCAGCAATGGTCAGACCGCACCCCAGACCCCGGCTTTGCAAGTGCTGGCAGCGCCCCTCAGCTGGAGCAATAACTGGGGGCAGCTGACCGCCACGGCCAATGAGCATGTCCTGGCCATTGCGGCCAGCACGGCCCGGCCCGATCAGGTCTGGTTCGGCGCCAAAGGCGATACGGGCCTTGGCGGCGTCTGGCGCTGCGAAAGTACCGCAGGCAACGACAGCTGCAGCAATATTCTGCCAACAGCCAATGTGGGGGCCATTCAGGCCCTGATTCAGGCCCGCGATCGCAGCCCCAACCAGCCCGGTGTTTTTTATGCCGGGTCTGCCAGCGCGGGCGTCTATGTCTGCGAGAGCAATTGCCAGACCGCCGGCAACTGGCAGCAGCGCAACACGGGGCTGGGTGATCTGAACGTGCGTGCCCTGGCCAGCGATCCCCAGCAGCCCGATCATATCTATGCCGCCACGGCCAATGGGGTTTACTTCAGCAGTGACCGGGGGCAAAGCTGGTCGGATCTGAATACCGGCCTGGCGGCCGGCCAGCGCAATATGCATGCCCTGGCCATCTACCGCCCCACTCTGGTGGCACAGCCCGTGCTCTATGTGGGCACCCAGGGCTCAGGCGTCTTCCGCAAGCAGGGGGCCGCCAACTGGGCCACGATCAATACAGGCATTTTCAGCGAAAATTCAACCAGTGACGAGGGCACCCAGTATCTGGGCAGCGTCACGGTCTCAGCTCTGCGGCCCCATCCGGCCAACCCGGAAATTCTGTATGGCGGCGGCACGGGCCAGCATCAGATTATTACCGCGATCTGGAAGGTCGGCATCTGGCGACGCACCGAAACCGGGGGCGTAAGCAACTGGAGTCAGATTGCCCGCAACGGCAGCAATGGCTTCCCCTGCCCTGCCGGCACCTTTGGCCTGTGCAATCCGGTCACAGCCGGCACGGGCCTCAGCAGCATGCAGATTCTGGATATTGCGGTGGATCCAGCCAATACCCAGCATATTTATACGGCCACCCGCCTCGACGGGGCCCAGACCGGTGGTATTTACCGCAGCACCAACGCCGGCAGCAGCTGGAGCGCTTTCAGCAACTTTAACAGCGCCACCGTGCTGGGGATCAATCAGCTGCGTCTGTATGCCGGCACGCCCACGGGGCTGTACCGGGCCAGCGAATAAAGCGGGCTTGCTTTAAAGCAGCGGATCGACACGCTGCTCCAGGCCTTTAAGCGCTTCTTCGGCAGTCAGACGACCTTCCCAGACGGGCTCCAGGGCCTGATTGATCTGCTCCAGTACAGCGTTCCAGTAGGGTACGGCGGGCACAGGGCGGCCGCTGTCAATGGCCTCCAGAAAATAATGCGCGCTGGCGGGGGGCTGGCCCGGTGTCAGAAAGGTTTCGGAGTAGGCCACATCGCGCCGGGCCGGAATGATCAGACCGGGTTTGCTGAAGGCTTCAGCGGCCTGCTGGCCAGCCAGAAAACTGACCAGCTGCCAGGCGGCTTCCGGCTGCCGGGTCTGGCTGGAAATCACCCAGCCCGAAGCGTCGGCATCCACAATGCTGCCCGCTGGCCCCTGCGGAAAGGGCACAATGTCCCAGTTGAATTCAAGATTCTGACGGTAGAGTGGCACAGCCCAGCGCCCGTTGAGGTTCATGGCCAGCTTTTGCTGCATAAAAAGCTGTGACATACTCAGACTGCCGGCTTCGGCGGATTTGGGCGCGGCCCCCAGCTGGTGCCGCAGATCGGCATATTGCTGCAGACCGGCCAGCGCCGCCGGTTCATTGAGCGTCAGACGGCTGCGGCTGGCGTCAAAAATATCGCCACCGGCACTCCAGACATAAGGCAGCCAGAATAAAAAGTAATCACTGAACGAAATGCCAAAGCGCTGGCGCTGGCCCTGAGCATCGGGCGGGCCACTGAGCTTCTGGGCGGTATCAAACATCTCCGTCAGGGTCCAGTCTGCGCGCGGATAGGGCAGACCCGCAGCATCAAAAAGGTCGCGGTTGTAAAAAATTACCAGATTGGAAACATCCCTGGGCAAGGCCTGAAGCTGGCCTTCCCAGCGAAAGCTATCCAGACTCTGAGGAAAAAAGTCCGCTTCTTTGAGCGTATCGCTGGCCGCCAGCCGCGGCCCGAGATCCAGAAAAGCCCCGTTGGAAGCATAAACCGGAAACTGAATATTGTTGACAAACATCACGTCAGGTGCTAGATTGGCCGCCAGCAAAGCGTGCAGTTTCTGAAAATATTTATCGGGAATGTGCATCAATTCAACTTTGAGACCACTCTGAACCTCAAAGCGCTGCAGCAAGGGTTTGAGAATGGCCATTTCTTCGGGGCTGCCCCAGGTGGAAAGGCGAATCACCCCTTCAGGCTGCCGGGGGGTACAGGCACTCAGGCAAAACAGCACGGCCAGACACAGGCCGCGCAAAAACCTAATCATTTGCATTGGCTGTCTCGCTTTCGATTTCAGGCGGACTGAGGCGACTGTCAGCTACAGGGGCTGATTGGGGGGGCGGCGTTTGAACCTGGCCTTCAATACAGCGCAACTCACAGGATTCAGCAAATCCCGCCGCACATCCGGCATCCAGATTGCTGCGTGCGGCCTCAGACTCATCTGCACAGAGCACGCGGGCTTTGAGCAGGTAGAGATCACCCCGGTTTTCGAGGGCCATCAGGGCGTCCAGATGTCTGAGCAGGTTGCGGTTGAGCGGCTGTTCTGTTTCGGTGCTTTCGTGGGTATAAGCGGTCACAAAGAGCTGGTGGCACTGGGCCTGGGCCTTTAATTCAGTGGCCAGCTGCAGGCAGTTCTGGGCAGAGGTCAGAGCGGGTCCGATTTCATTGGCCTGCAGTTGCAGGCGAAAAAGCAGCTGATAGGCTTCTGGCATGGGTTGCTCTGCCAGAATGGCCTCGACCTCGCGCCGTGCTGCTGAGGGATTGCTGGTTTCGAGCAGTTGCGCGGCTTGCAGGCGCTGCAGCAGAGCTGTGGGCGGGGCACTCCGGGTGACCGTGGGCTGGCTGGCAGGCAGGGACGGTTCTGCCGCACGGGTCTGCTGACTGGTGCTGCGGGTTTTATTCGCAATCGGACTGTCGGTTTGCTGCATGGCCTTTGCTGGCGGCTCAGGCTTCAGCGCCCGAACCCCCAGGCCCAGACCGAGCAAAAGCAAAGCGCCCAGGACCCAGGGCGTCAGTGAGAAAGAGGGTTTTGCGCTGGCATCAAAGGCCCCTGGCGGCAAGGCATCTTCTTTGTCTGGGGCTCCCTCTGCCAGTTTCAGACAATAAGCACTGCAATAAGGTGTTTTGTCACGGCTGCGTACGCCGGTTTCTCGCAGATAACTCTGGCCGCACTGGCTACAGCGCTCAGTCTGCATGCTCAGTCTCCGGCTGCAAGGGGATCAACAGCTCAAAGCAGGCGCCCTCACCAGGGGCAGAAGTCAGGCTGATGGTGATGCCCAGACGCTGGCACAGCTCCCGCACAATGGCCAGACCCAGACCGGTGGAGTTTTCCTTGCCCGTGGGCCGGGCCGAAAGCCGGGCAAATTTCTGGTACATGCGCTGGCGGTCGGCAACACTGAAACCGGGCCCCTGATCTGTGATCTGAAGCTTCAGGGCCTCTGACAGAACCTGAAGCTTAAAGTGCACCTGCAGGCCGGGCGGTGAAAACTTGAGCGCATTGGAAAGCAAATTGTCGAGCACCTGCAGCAAGAGGGTCTGATCACTGGTGAGTTCAGGGCAGGAGTCAGGCCAGTCGGCCTGCAGGATGATCTGTTTGGCCGCCGCCTGGGGGCCGTGGTTCTGATACCAGTGCTGCAGCACCGGCAGCGGGTTAAAGGTCTGCCACTGCGGCTGAATGCGGCCGGTTTCAATTTTATTGAGGTCAAGCAGATTGCCAATGATTTTGAGCATGCGCTGACTTTCACCGGCGATCATGCTGGCGTATTCAAGGTTTTTTTCGGCGGCAATCTGTCCCTGACGCATGCTGATCACGTCGGCTACCATGGCAATGGCCGCCAGCGGGCTTTTGAGGTCATGGGCCGCAATGTTGAGCAGCTCGTCTTTTTCGTTGTTGAGTGCGGCCAGGCGCTGGGCATCTGCGGCAATGCGATCGCGGGCCTGTTTGAGCTGCAGATGGGTTTGGACGCGTGCCAGCAGCTCAGCCTCAGCAAAAGGCTTGATGATATAATCCACGCCACCACAGGCAAAACCTTTGACGATATCTTCACTTTCAGCTTTGGCAGTCAGAAAAATCAGGGGAATGTCTTTATAAGCCTCAGCCTGCTGCACCTGTTCAGCAAATTCGCAGCCATTCATTTCAGGCATCATAATATCGCAGAGAATCAGATCGGGGCGGGCTTTTTGCATCAGCTGCAGGGCCTGTTGGCCATTGCTGGCTGCCGTCAGGCGATAGCCAGCCTGGCGCAGGGATTCGCTCAGCAGCTTGAGATTATACACCTGATCGTCAATCAAGAGGCTCAGGGCAGCTGGCTCAGAAGAAGGAACGGAATGCACCGCATAGACCTCACGCAATATCGTTGATGGGTATTTTACCGGATCTTTGAGCGTTTGGCTTGGCTCTGTGTTAGCATGTAGATTTGATGAACAGCAATCAAGATCCTTCTTTTTATCAGTTGGGACTGGAACTGCAGTCCCAGAAAAAATACCCTGAAGCACGGGCGGCTTTTCGCAAAGCCTGGCAGCAGGAGCCTTCGGATCCTGCGCCGCTGCTGGCTTCAGCAGCCATGGAATGCAGCCTCAACGATTTGGCAGCGGCCCACGGCCTGCTGGCAGAGCTGCTGGCAGAGCACCCGCAGCATCCTGAGGTCAATCTTGCCCTGGGCCGGCTCTTTCACCGGAGCGGCCAGTTAAAGTACGCCATTCAGTATTACCGTCAGTCTTTAGAGGCCGATCCTGATCAAGCCCAGGCCTGGCTGCAATTAGGGCGTTTCCTGTTTGAAATTGGTCAGACCGACAGCGCGTATGATGCCTGTCAGGAGGCCCTGAAGCGCCAGCCAGATCTGGCGGAAGCCCATTATCTGCTGGGACTCTGGCATTATCAGCAGAACGCATCTGAAGCGGCCCGTCACGCGCTCAGTGAGGCCTGTCGCCTCAGGCCTGACCAGGCCCATTATCACCTCAGTCTGGGCCTGGCTGCCCTGTTGCCGCCAACGGATGCACCGGCTGCCATGGCCGCCCTGGTCACAGCTGTTGGGCTTGACCCCGCTCTGGCCGACAACCTGACCCACGTTGGTATCTTCTTTTTAAACCGTCAGCTCTATCACCTGGCCTGGCCGTTTTTTTCGCAGGCCCAACAGGCTGTCAGCGATACCGAAAGCCGCTTTAAACTGCATCTGTATCAGGCCCAGTGTGCCCTGTATCTGCTGGACATGCAGCAGGCCCTGGACCACTGGCAGGCCGCCCAGGCGCTTTACCCGGAACGCTGGTATGTCAAGCTCTCAGCCCAGCTTTGCCTGCCCCTGCTATATCGCAACGCCACAGAACAGGCCCGCTGGCTGCAGCGGCTGCGTCAACAGCTGACAGAACTGCAGGATTTTTCCAGTACAGATCTGCCCCGGATTGAAGGCCCTGTGCGTTTAAACCTGCCCTTGCTGGCGCTGAGCTGTCAGGCCCGCGAACCCCGCCCCTGGTTTGAGCAAATCAGCCGGATCTGTCAGCAAATCATTCGGCTGCCCCAGCGTGAAAGCTATGCCGCTGTACCTGGCCGGTGCCGGGTGGGCCTGCTGACCAGCAGTCTGAACCAGTACCACTTTGTGGGCGTGTATCGTCCACTGCTGGAGGCCTTTGCCGCACGCGGCCAGCGCGTGCAGCTGTTCAGCCTGCGCCGACCCACCGATGATCACATGCAACAGGCCTGGGAAGCTGTTGCCGACTGTCACTGGCTGTCGCCACAGTCTCTGGAGCAAACGGCCATTCAACTGCTGGAAGCCGAACTGGATCTGCTGATTCACCCTGTAGTGGGTCAGAGTTTTGAACTGTATCTGCTGGCTCAGGCCCGTTTTGCCCCTGTCCAGGTCGCGCTGTATGGCCATCCGGTATCGAGTGCAGCAGCCGGCATCGATTATTTTGCCGTTCCGGCCGCCATGGCCGGCGCACCCGAAGCTTACAGCGAAAAATGTCTCGCCCTGCCAGGCTTGCCCTATCTGCCACCGGCTGTGCCCGAAGCCCCGCCTTTTCAGCGGCGCGCAGCGGGCCTGCCCGCAGAAGCCCACCTCTGTCTGATTCCGGGTGAGCTGTACTATATGTCCCTGCTGATGGACCCGCTGATCGCCAGGATTCTGGGCGGAGATCCCCTCGCACGGGTACTGATGTTTAAAAGTGAGAACCCCGTCTGGGAGCATGTCTTTCAACAGCGTCTGGCCGAGCAACTGAGCCCGGATCAACTGGCACGGGTGCACTTTATGCCGGCCGAAAGCCAGTCTGAGCGCCTGGCCCTGCTCAAGGACGCCGACCTGGTACTGGACACCCTGCCGTTTAACCAGCTCTACTGGGTGTATCAGGCCCTGCGGCTGGGCGTACCCGTGCTGAGTTGCAGGGGCACCCTGCTGCGCGACAGTCAGAGTGCAGGACTTTTTACCCACTGTAATCTGAATGAGCTGATTGCAGAAAACCCTGAGGCCCTGGCCGATCAGGCTCTGATCCTGCTCAAAGACGCTGCGGCCCGGCAGCGTCTGCAACAGGCGCTGCTGCAGGCCGCGCAGGCACAGCGCCTGCAGGCCCCACAGGATGCCCTGCAATGGGCTGAACACATGGCAGGTCTGTTGTCATGAACTGGATCGACTGGCTGATCATTGCCCTGGTGGTCTATAACGTGGGCTCAGGTTTGTTTACAGGCCTGTTGCGCTCTTTGCTGAATGTGGCCGCCCTGGTCACCGCTTACCTGCTGACCCCCGTGCTGAAGCTGCCCCTGAGCCAGATCCTGCAGAGCGTGCTGGAACTGCCCCCCTATCTGACCCTGCCCCTTAGCACCACCCTGACCTGGGGCGGTGTCTATGTGAGCATTTCTGCGCTGGGCCTGATTTTTGTCAAAAGCATGGACCAGACCCTGCTCAAACCCGTGGATCGCCTCGGCGGTGCCTTGCTTGGTCTGGGCATGTCAGCGCTGCTGGTGTTGCTGCCCCTGAGTGCCATCAAGGCCCTGCCCTTTTTGCAGAAAATCCCGGCCATTGAAGCCCAGCTGGGCCACTCCAGCCTGGTGCCCGTGCTGATGCCCGCTGTGACCGTGGCAGAACAGACCGTTGGCCCCTGGATTCTGGACTACTGGCTTAAGCAGCGCGAGCAGGACCGCATGGAGCAGACCCTGCCCGGCGCCAAACCCTCGGCCCAGCCGACGGCTGCCCCGTCTGCCAGACCTGCTTCAGCACCCGCCCGGCGGCCTTAAACTCACCGCCGGCCTGCGGCCTCTGCTAAAATACAGCAGATGAATGCTCGAAAGGACGCTCCTATGAAAATCAAAGATGCTGTCCGCCTGGCACTGCTGTGTGCACACCGGGAAGGCCTGCTCCCCAGCGGGGTCTGGGGTCAGGATAATGCCGGCACCGGCCCTGGTGCCAAAGGAGGCGTACTGGCTGAAACCCAGGGCCTGCCCTTTGCCCATAACACCATTCTGAACGAGCGCTCAGCTGCCTGGCTGCCTTACGGCGCGGCCTTTTTGAATCAGCCAGCCATCGGCATTATGCAGTTCGCTGACTACCAGCACAACACCTACGATATTTTAAAAATCATTGGCGAAACCTGCTGGTCCAGCGGCGGGCGCGTGCCCATGCCCCTGGTGGTCATGACCGCCTACGGCGCGCTGCACGGCAAGGGAGCCATGTATCACTCCCAGACGGTCGAAAACGAAATGGTCGGTCTGCCGGGCTGGAAGGTCGTTTCGGCTTCTACCCCCAATGATGCCGCCACGCTGCTGCTGGCCGCCATCAAAGACCCCAATCCGGTGCATTTTATGTACCCCAGAGCCCACGCCGGCCTGCCGACCGATTCGGCCATCAACCAGGGTCTGGCTCAGCTGGAGCTGCCCGGCTTTGCCCTCTTGCCCGGTCAGCGTGAGCTGATGGAAGCCCCCGGCCAGCAGGCCCGCAGCCGCTGGCTGGAATACCTGACCGCGCCGGCCGATCAGCGCGACGGCAGCTGGGTGCAGCAATGGCCCGAAGGCCTGCAGATTCCAGCCGACGATCTGGGGCGCGCCCGCCTGCGCCGGGAAGGTGATTATGCCGTGATCTTTTCACACGGTCGCATGATGCCCATGGCCTGGCTGGCCGCTGAAAGCCTCAGCCATCTGCTCGGCAAACAGATTGCCGTCATGGACCTGCGCTGCCTCAAACCCGCTCCGCTGGAAGATATGGCACCGCATATTGAAGCCTCCCAGGGCCGTATTCTGCTGCTGAACGAAGCCACCGCTGCCAATAACTGGATGCACAGCCTGGCCCACGAAATCCAGCAGCGCCACGGCTGGGGCTTTGAAACCTACCCCCTGGTGCTGACAGCCAGCGATTCACCGGTGGGTCAGGCCCTGAGCATCGAAAAGCAGATTGTGCCACAGCCTGAAGACGTCTTTGCCAGTCTCTGCAGCTTCTTTACCCCCACTGAAATTGAGGGGCTGGCCAGCCGCATTGGCCACAGCCTGCAGCGCAACAGCGCCGGCTGGTTTGAGCTGGCTGCACTCAAAGCCCTCGCTGAACCGGCCTTTGCCACGGCCCGGGCCGAAAGCCCGGCTTTTAAAACCCCTGTGAACCCATTAAAAACCCTTGCAAGGAGTGCATCATGAACCTTGAATTTGTCACTTACGAGCGCCGCGAGCGCGTGGCCCTGCTGACCATCAATCACCCGCCGGTCAACGCCCTCAGTCCGGCGGTGATTGCCGATCTGGATACCGCTTTTAAAGCCTTTGAAGAAGACGCTGAAGCCCAGGTCATGGTATTGACCGGAGCCGGTGAAAAGGTCTTTGTGGCGGGCGCGGATATCAAGGCCATGGCCCAGATGACCCCGGCAGAAGCCGAAGATCTGGCCAATAACGGCCAGCGCACCCTGAACCGGCTTGAAATTACCCCCAAGCTCACCATCTGCGCCATGAACGGTTTGGCCCTCGGCGGTGGTCTGGAACTGGCCATGGCCTGCGACCTGCGCCTGGCGGCCAGCCATGCCAAAATGGGCCAGCCTGAAATCAACCTGGGCATTATTCCCGGCTTTGGCGGCACCCAGCGCCTGCCCCGCATTGTGGGCATTGGCCGGGCCATGGAAATGCTGCTGAGCGGTGATCCGATTTCAGCTGAGCAGGCTCTGGCCTGGGGCCTGGTCAACCACGTTTACCCGGCCGAAGAGCTGCTCGACAAGGCCCTCGCACTGGCCAGCAAAGTCAGCCAGAAAGCCCCGGTGGCCAGCCGTCTGATTCAAAAAGGGGTCTACGAAGGCCTCGACAAAACCCTGCGCCAGGGTCTTCGCTTTGAAGCCCAGCTCTTTGGCGAGGTCTTTCAGACCGAAGACAAAGACGAAGGCATTCAGGCCTTTATTGGCAAGCGGGCGCCCCAGTTTAAAGGCCGCTGAAATGTGGCGTCAGCGCCGGGCATGATCACAGCCATAGAAGACTATTTTTCACTGGGCTGTGGACGCTGTGAGCGTTTCGCTACCGCAGACTGCTCAGCCCGGCGCTGACGGCATGGAGTAAGTGCACTCCGCGCCGTCTGCCTGGAGCTGAAGCTGACCGAAACGGTCAAGTGGGGGCACCCCTGCTATATGCATCAGGATCGCAATATCGCCTTGATTGGCGCCTTGCGCAAAGACTTTCACCTGAGTTTTTTTAACGCCGCCTTGCTTAAAGATCCGGCCCGCGTGCTCGAAAAACAGGGGCCCAATACCCCTTACCCGGACGTGATCAAATTTACGGATGCCGCCCAGGTGGATGCCCTGAAAGACACCCTGCAGGCGTATCTGCAGGAAGCCATGGCCTATGCTGAAGCGGGCCTGAAGCCACCCAAAACGCAGCAGGCGCTGGTGCTGCCAGAGACCCTGCTGGCAGCAATGGAGGCAGATCCGGTGCTGGCTGAGGCCTTTTACCGCCTGCCCCCTGGCCGCCAGAAAAGCTATGTGATCCATCTGAATAGCGCCAAAAAAGAGGCCACCCGTCTGGCGCGCATTACGGCTTTCAGAGAGCGCATCCTGGCAGGCAAGGGCGCGCAGGAGCGCTGAGTTTGGGCTGGCGGCTGGCAGGGCGGTGCATGAAAACGAATACTGCCTATCAAGGAGTGCAACGTGAGCAAAACCTATACGGGTGCCTGCCTGTGCGGAGCCGTTCAATTTCAGCTGCAGGGTGAGTTTGAACGCTTTTACTTCTGCTACTGCCGCCGCTGCCGCAAAGACAGCGGCTCAGCACACGCAGCCAATCTCTTTTCCAGCAGCATGCGTCTGGAATGGCTGGCAGGGCAGGCCCAGACGCAGACCTATCAGCTGCCGGGCACCCGGCATACGCGCTGTTTTTGTAAGGTATGTGGCTCGGCAATGCCCTACGCTATCGCGGGCATGGTGGTGGTGCCTGCCGGCAGCCTGGAGACAGAAGTTCTCCAAATGCCCGATGCCCATCTTTTCGTCGCCAGCCAGGCGGCGTGGGTCCAACACCAGCCAGATACCACGGGATTTGACACCTTGCCTGTCTGATTTCTAAACCCGCCAAATTGCTTTGTACTGCAAAGTAATTTATACTTCTGTTTAATGACTTTGCAATATAAAGTACTTTTAGAAAAGAGGCTTCCTGTATGTCGCACGCCCCGCCCCCTTCAGACAGCCTGAATCTGCTCCAGAAAACCAGCCAGCAGATCGGGCGCTCCCTCAGTTTTCGGTTGACCCTGATGGCCGTACTGGTTCTGATTTCCCTGATCCCGATGGCCTTTGTGAGCCATCTGATTCAGGAGCGCCAGAGCCTGCAGTCGGCCGCCCGCGACGAAATTGCGCTGCAGTGGGCAGGCCCTCAGACCCTGACCGGCCCCGTCTTGAGTCTGCCCTACCGCAAACAGACCGTGCAGCAGGTCACTGACCCCAACAACCTTGAAGCAGCCCCCAAAAATAAGGTGATTGAAAGTATTGCCTATCTGCATTTTGTATCCCTTCAGCCCCCTTCCCAAAACGCAAATCTCGGCTTAATCTAAAG
>JACYMC010000085.1 GCA_015272195.1 Candidatus Sericytochromatia bacterium | reverse complement strand
CAGCTTCGGCTCTGGTTTTCAGGGCTGGCGTATGTTCTGGTGCAAGCGATTCGCCGGCTCGGATTGACGGGCACAAAGCTCGCCAAAGCACAGGCCGGAACAATTCGGCTCAAGCTGTTGAAGGTAGCGGCGCGCGTCCTGCATGTCGGTGGGCACCTGATCTGTCAATTGGCGAGCGCGTGCCCCTTTCGTTCTCTGTGGGGACAGGTTCTGAAGCGATTGCGAATACCGTGAGCCTGAGCCCCTTCACCAAGATCTCAATCGCCTGAAACCAGGTTATCTTTGGCCTGTCGTCTTTCACCCAGCGAACGAACAAAGACAATGAATCAAGCGTGAAACGGCCTGTTCAGAGGCTACCGAGTTCAGTAAAAACTCCCGAAATATACCCTACACCTTATGTGAACGCACCTTTGTGAGAAATGCGGGCTAGGGCCAATCCAGGGCACACCCGCCGCCTGACAGCTACGGGCAAAGGCGGCCTGCTCGGATAAAAAGCCGTAGCCAGGATGAATGGCTGCGCCAGCTTCAGCTGCCCTTGCAATCAGGGCTTCAGCATGCATGTAGCCACTGGTCTGTGTTCCTGCTGGTATCTCACAGACCTGATCGGCCAGCTCCAGCAAGGCCGGGTGACAGTCGTCAGAACTGTAGACCATGATCACTTTGAGTCCCAGCATTTTACAGCTGCGGGCAATGCGGCGGGCAATGGCCCCCCGGTTGGCAATCAGCACGCTGTTAAAGGGCTGCGAAGTCTTCATAAAGGCGGGTTGGTCTGTAGCTTGGACGGAAAGTGCTGCACGCGTTTGCGGGCAAAGTGCTGCAGGGCCCGGATGATTTCACGGCGCGTTTCAGCGGGCTCAAAGATATCGTCCAGATAGAGGCTGGCCGCGGCCAGCAGCGGATCATCCAGGCGCAGACCTGTTTTGGCAAAAGCGGCCAGCTGTTGCTGGCCTTTGGCACTCTGGGCCAGCACCTGCTTCATGGCGGCATCACTCATCACCCCAATCATGGCCTGGGGGTAGGCAAAGAGCAGGTCGCCCTCGCCTGATTTGGGGCTGATCATGGCGTAGGTGCCGCCAAACATACGCCGCACCACCAGCGAAATCTTCAGGGCCCGCACATGGTAGAGGGAATGAATAATCTGGGCTGCCGTACTGAGCATGCCCTGCTGCTGGGCCGCCAGGGCGGGCATGGCACCGGGCACATCCAGAAAACTGATCAGGGGGTAGTTAAAACTGGCGATAAAATTCAGAAAACGGCAGTATTTGCGGGCGGCAGCCGGATCCACTGCGCCGGACAAATGCAAAGACTGATTGGCCACCACCGCCACACTCTGGCCGCCAAAGCTGGCAAAGCCTGTGACCAGATTGGGGGCAAACTCAGCCTGCATCTCAAAAAAGTGCTGCTCGTCAGCACAGGCCTGAATCAGGGGGCGAATGTCAGAAGGTGTCTGGGCATCCGGGGGCAAGAGCTGCTCCAGTTGTGGCACACTGCGCTCAGGATCGTCCGCGCTTTCAAAAACGGGGGGCCAGGCGCTGTGATTGGCGGGCAGCCAGTGCAAGAGTTCACGGGCACGGGCAATCAGCCGGGCCTCGCCTGTTTCAACAAAATGGGCGTGGCCGGTATAGCGCGTGTGCACATCGACGCCGCCGAGTTCCTGCTCACTCAGCACTCGCCCGTGGCCGCCTGGTTGATGCGGGCCCCGGCAATCGACAGGGTGGCTTCAGCTTCCATCAGAATAAAGTCGCTCAGGGTGGCCATAAAGGCGGCGGCACCAATGCAGTGGCCAAAGACGCAGGCCAGCTGGGGGATCACACCAGAGGCGTGCACGGTTCCCGCGTGGGGGGGACAAAACCTTCCATAATGTGCACGGCTTCAGAAATACGGGCCCCGCCCGACTCCAGCAGAGCGACAATCGGCAGGCCGCTCTGGCGGGCCAGGCGGTAGACCTCGGCAATCTGACGGGTCTGCAGCACGCCCAGGCTGCCACCCTGTACCTGAAATTCGGTGGCGTAGGCCATCACCGGCTGGCCGTGCACTTTACCGTGGGCACAGACCACGCCATCATCACAATGCGGGCCGGCCAGATCGCTCTGGGCCCGCGCAAAGCGAAACAGCTCACGGTAGTCTCCGGCATCAAAGAGCGCGGCCAGACGCTGCCGGGCACTCAGACGGCCTGTGGGCAGCTGCAGCTCCGCTTCATTGGCGGCCATTTGCGCCAGCAGCTCACGGTAGCGGGCCAGGGCCGTTTTCAGTTCAGAGGGGGAGGGCTGACTCATAGTTTCAACAGCCCCAGCCCCAGGGTGTGCCCGGCACCCACAGCCACCAGCAGGGCGGTTTTGCCGGGCTGCAGGCGCTCGCGCCAGCTTGACAGCAGCAGCGGAATAGAGGCGGAGGAGGTATTGCCCACCTCGCCCAGCTGGATCAGCATTTTTTCGGGCGGCAGCTGCAGACGCCGGGCCACCTCCCGCAAAATCAGGCCGTTGGCCTGGTGCGGAATCAGATAGTCGATCTGACTGAGGTCTGTTCCCATGGCCGCCAGAAAGGTCTGGGTATGCCGGGTCATGCCTTCGACCACTTCAAAGAAGATTTGCTCACCGTTGCGCATCTGCAAAAAATGTGCCCCCCTTTGCCACGGTTTCTGCGCTGGCTGGACGGGCCGCGCCCCCGGCGGGAATCATAACGGAGTGATAACCCCGGCCATCGGCCAGAATTTCAAGCCCCAGCAGGCCTTCGCCCACCGGGCCAGACTCAAGCAGCACCGCGCCGGCCGCATCGCCAAAGATGGCTGCGGTGGCCGGGTCACGGGGATTGACAAAGCGCGAGCGGATTTCGGCTGAGACCAGCAGCACCCTGTGGGCTCCGGTACGCAGATAGCGGGCGGCGATATCCAGTCCATAAAGAAAACCACTGCAGGCGGCGGTGATATCAAAGGCGGGGCAGTGAGTATTGCCCAGAGCGGCCTGAATGGCGCAGGCTGTTGCAGGACTGGGGTGATCCGGTGAAATGGTTGAGACCAGAATCAGGTCGAGTTCTTCGGGCTGGGTATGGGATTCTGTCAGCGCCATGCGGGCAGCTGCAAGGCCCAGATCGGAGGTGTTCTGTTCGGGCGCGGCCACATGGCGCTGCTGTACGCCAATGCGTTTGCGGATCCAGGCGTCATCGATCGGCAGCTGGCCCGCTGCCACTACTTCGGCATTGCTGCGGACAGTATCTGGCAGGTAATGGCCACGTCCGGCCAGACGGATGCCCTGTTCTGAAAATATCTGTTGCATAAGCGCTTTTATCCTGCATCGCGGCCAAGGTTTGATTTCAAGGGGGATAGCAAAGGGGTGACACAATCCATTTTATCGGTGTACGGCAATGGCAACAATACGGCCTGGCACAGGCGCAGAATGAGACAGCTATTTTAACCCATCTGGCGGCACTACAAGCCCCGGATCTCTCGGCAGATACCCGTAACTATCACGAAAATCGCCTGAGGCATGAGCGCCAGTTGCAGGCGCATAACCGACAACTGTAGCAGAATGTTCCGCCTGCAGATGCCGTTCCCCTGACCCTGGCCCGTGCCTATCGTTTTGAAGCGGCGCTGAATGAAACCCTTGGTTTACTGGACCAGGCCCAAAAGGACCGGCAGCATCTCCAGGCAAAACATCAGCAGGCCCAGGGCTCAGAAAAACTGGCCTTGGGTATCCGCATTCGCCAGTTGCTGTCCGAAGAACAGGTCTTGCGCACAGCCCGGCAGAAGCTGGAACAACTGGCAGAAAATTATCGCCGCAAAGGCTGGCTTTTGCCTGAATAAGCCAGCTTTTGTGTTTGTCGTACAAAGAAAGCGTGTTAATCCATGGACGAACTTGAACTGTTGATCGATCTGCACCAAGCGGCCAGCCGCCAGGGGGGACCCGGTGACGCTGAGCAGACCCGCTTGGCTTTGATGCTGTTACAACTGAACAAGCAAGCCCCCCCCCTGCAGATCGCCGATATTAGCTGCGGAACAGGGGCCGCTGCTTTGATGCTGGCTGCAGAGCTATCTTGGGCCCACATCCGTGCCGTGGACTTATGGCCTGCTTTTCTCACGGAGCTGCAGTGCCGCGCCAGCGCAGCCGGGCTGTCTGAGCATATTGAAACCCTGAACCCCTCTCTGGAGCGGTACGGGTACTCAGAAGCAGCCCAGGCCCTGGTCGCGGCTGAGCAACGTGAGATCATTCTGTACCACCAATACGCGGCCTATTACAGCTATGGCTTTTATCTGGCCCGCAAAGTCTCCTGAGGCCCCCAGCGCGCGATCTGCATAAAAAAAGGGCAGCTATTGCTGCCCGTGTCAGGGGTTAATATAGATTAAGCCTGTCGTTCCGTCGGAAAGTTGTGCCAGTACGAATGGCTCTGTTGCCGGGGGATACGCAGACGCTGCTGCAGGCTTGCCGCTTGCAGCCGGGGCGACTGGTTCAGCCAGAAGCAGCGGCAGGCCGGGCAGAACTCCATCACAATCTCAGATGAAGCTGCCGCTGTATGGGCATGGTCACAGGTGCGAACGGGCTGAGACATGGTATCCTCCTCGGTTGTGAGCTTAAAAAGATCATAGCGTAAAACCGGAGTATTTTCAAATTCAATCTATTGTTTGTTTTGATTGAAAAAAAATATTTAGATCGTTCAGGGTTTTTTGAGGCTCTGCAACAGGGTCAGAAACTGATCGCGCTGCTGCTGCAGATGTTCCCAGCCTGAAAGCTGACGGGTCTGGCGCTTCAGGGCTTCGGGCTCAAAAGTATCCAGCTGAAGCTGCAGGGCCGCCAGACGGGTCTGAAAAGCCTGCAGGGCGTTCAGGCTTTCAGACAGCGCTGTCTCACGCTGCACGCGCAGATGAATAAAGCTGCGGGTCAGTTCCCGAAAGAGCTGCTGTACGTCTTTTTGAAAGGCATGCATCTTGTCAAACTGGGCTTCCAGATGCTCCAGACATTCCAGATCGTAGGCCAGTACATCCAGGCGGTTTTGCAGGCGATCGCGCAGATCGGCGTCTGCCAGCAGGCTGAGATGCCCCTGCAAGACCTGATACAGGGCTTCCAGGCCATGCAGACGGCTGTGAAGCTGATCCAGACGCCGAAACAGGCCCTGGGTCATTTCAAGCTGCAGTAACTGGTGATGGCCGCGCAGCAAAAGCTCAGTCTGGGTGATAAAAGCCGTCAGTGAAAGGGGCAGCTGGGTCTGATCTGTGTCTGGCTGCCAACCGGCATGCTGGTGCAGACGCTCCACGTCGTGCAGCAGGCTGTTCAGACGATGGCTGGACTCCAGTAAGGTCAGCATCTCCTGAATTTCACTGACCGCCGGGGCCAGTTCCTGGGTCTGGCGACTGTAGTGCAGGGCGGCACTTTCATCACCCAGTAAAATCAGCCAGTAGGTCAGGCCCAGATAGGCTTCATATCTTTCTGGATGGAGGCTGAGTGCTTCTAAAAAAGCCTGAAAAGCGTCTTCATAAGCGGAAAAGTCAAGGGTGTTTTCCGCTTCCTGGGCTTTCGAAAGCGCCTGCATGCCACGGGTCCAGGCCTGTCCGTAAGGGCTTTGACGCGCCATTTCAGGCTCAACATTTTGTAAGTACTGCCAGATAAGCTCCACGGTTTCCCCCAGATAACGAAGACCTGCTTCAGTGTAAAGGGCTCAGCGTGCCTGACGCAAGCCAGTCTGCAGCAAAAGCTGCTGGCGCTCATCGGATGTCAGTTCACGTACCATCCCCGGCTGCAGCGCTCCCAGTACCAGCTCCTGAATGCGCCAGCGCACCAGGCGCAGGGTCGGAAAACCCACCGCCGCCGTCATGCGCCGGACCTGGCGGTTGCGGCCTTCGGTCAGTGAGAGGCTGATCCAGCTGGCGGGAATGCTTGCCCGGTAGCGGATCGGTGGATCTCGTGGGGGCAGCGCCGGTTCAGGGATCAACGCTGCCTGCGCCGGTCGGGTCAGGCCGTCTTTTAACGGCACGCCCTGTGCCAGTTTGGCCAGGGCCTTTGATGTGGGCTGACCTTCGACCTGCACATAGTACTCGCGCCAGTGGCCGTGACGGGGATCCAGTAAACGCTGATTCAGGCGCTTGTCGCTGCTGAGCAGCAGCAGGCCCTCACTGTCTTTGTCGAGACGCCCCACCGGGTACACATCGCGAGGCAGCTCGGCCTGCAAGATCTGCAGGGTCTGCGCTGGATCGTCTCCGCTGAACTGGGTCAGCACACCAAAGGGTTTGTAGGCCAGATAATAGCGCGGGGGCTTCACGGCGTCTGCGTGGTCGGTGCCTGACGCAGGTCAACCACCAGCCCGCTGTAGCCGGCAATCTGATCCAGCTGCATGGGCACATTGGCCTGCAGCAGGCTGTTCATCCAGTTATCGGTACTGTCTTTGAGGCGCCGCTGAAAGCGATCGTAGTCCGCTGTGCGGATCGGGTTACGCAGGGGCAATCCCTGCCGGGCCCGATAGCTGTTTTCAAGGTGCAGAAAGCTTTCGTAAAACAGTTCGGGATCATAATATTTAAAATGTACCGTGTCCTCGCTGTCGGGGGCGGCTGACCAGCGCTGATCGCCCAGCACAAAATCGTCCAGGGCCACCTGGGCTTCGCGTTCAGGAATCTGGGCCGCGGGCACAATGGTGCTGTGGGGCGGCGGGTCGGCCTGGCGGCCCATCTGCTGCACAGGAATGTGATAATCGCGCAGCCACATGGGCAAAAAAGGCAGGGGTGCACCGGATTTTTTGAGGGCGGCATGGGCATAAGAGGTACAGCCACCGCCCTCCAGTTTCAGTGGATCCACCGGAAAGCCATAATACTGATACGCTTCAGCCCGTGCATAATCCTCTACATAGCCCGCCAGATTCAGGCATTGCTCCAGCGGCACCTGAAATCCGGCCCATGAAAACTGGCCGCTGCGGGCCCCTTTGTGAATACGGGCGTTGACTTCCTGCGGGCCTTCGAGGGTGCCGTCGGTATAGACCAGCTCCAGAATGCTCATGCCCCAGCCGGCCAGCAGTGCCTTGAGACTCTGGCCGTTGTGCTCACCGCTCTGCCCCGAAGCCCCACTGCTGACCAGGGTGCCGTCCGGGCGGCGGCAGCTCCAGGCAAACTGGGCATGGCCAATGGTGCTGGGCAGCCCCAGCAGGCGCTGAGACACAGCGCTCTGAATGCTGGTGCGGGCCAGGGCCGAAGGGTTGGACCAGTCCAGGTAAACCGCTGACGGAAAAGCAAAGACCAGGATATAGCTGCTGCTGCGGTCTTTAAACACCGAGGCGTAGTGTTCGGCATCTGCTGCGCTGAGGCTGGCCGGGCAAAGCAGCATCGTACTCAGGGCCAGTGTCAGGGTGCGTTTGAAAAGGCGCATTATTTCACCTCCTGGGTGGTTTCAAACTGAATCTCCAGTTCGCGCGCGGGCACAGCCACCAGATGGGCCGGGGCCGTCAGCATCTGAATCACCATGCGGTCGGGATCTGGCTCGCTCTCGCGTACCCGGATGCGAAGCGTCTGGTTGTCTTCGCTCACTCCCGCAATTTCGGTGGCAAAACCACCGGTGGGCTGCTCACCCATAAACACGGCAATCACCATATCCTGGCTGAAGTCCACATCGGGCAGGCGCTCAAAGCTGCCGGTATGCTCGCGCCAGAGCAGGCGAAAGCTTTCAAGATCCCGTACAATGGCGCGGCGGGGTTCAAGAATCTGACTGTTGGTGATCTGAGACAGGGTACGCATGGGCAAAGCAATCCTTTCTGTGGGCGGCGGGGGCAGGGTTTCAAACTGAATCTCAGGCCGGGTCTGGGCGGGCAGTTGCACCAGACAGCCCGGCCGGCTGTTCTGACGTGGGAAAAACATATCTGCAGACGGCAGCTCGCGCTGGACGCGAGCCAGCAGGGGGGCTGCCTGCAAGCTGTGCAGGCAATAGCGGTAACCGGGCGTGGGCTGAACGTCATCGACCAGGGCCAGCAGCCAGGACTGGCTGAAGTTGAAACGGGTCAGCTGGGCTGGCAGGGGCTGGCCCGGTGCGTGGCTCTGCCAGAAGGCACGCAAATCTTTGCTGTCGCGCAGCAGACGCTGCGTGGGCGCTTTGAGGGCGCTCTGCTCAAAGCGCAGCAGTACATCAAAGGGAATGGTTTTGACCGTCTGGCTTGCCTCTGCCGATGACTTAACAGGTGTTTCCGGGCCCTGGGCCAGGGCGGGTGCTGCCAGCAGCGCCAGCAGCAGGCTGTGTTTCCAGAACCAGTGTCTTTTGGTCATCAGGTCTGCAGCCATTGCAAAAGCTGGGGCCAGTTCTGACCAGGGGCAATCTGGCCCTGCACCACTGCTTCGCGGGCGCCGGTGGCCGCGGGCACATTACTGGGCCAGCCACGCAGGCAGCAATAGGCCATCAGGGCAAAAGCCAGGGCTTCTTTGGCATCGGGGTTCCAGCCCAATTCAGCCAGAGAGCGCACCTCCACCGGATCCAGGGCCTGCTGCAAGCCTTGCATCAGATGGGTATTGTGCACCCCGCCGCCGCTGACCAGAATCTGGGCGGGCAGTTGGGGCACAAAGTCTTTGTAAGCTCTGGCAATGCTCTGCACGGTCAGCGCACTGAGTGTTGCCAGAATATCTTCCGGCGGTAAACCCTGCATCTGTTCCAGCGCCTGTGTCAGAAAACGCTGGCCAAACAGCTCCCGCCCGGTGGAGCGGGGCGGCGGCTCATGAAAAAAGGGCAAAGCCAGCCAGCGGGTCAGCGGGTCGTGCTGCACCTGTCCGCGTGCTGCCAGAGCGCCGCCAGCGTCATATGGCTGGCCGCACAGGGCCTGCATGGCGCCGTCCATCAGGGCATTGCCGGGTCCGGTATCAAAGGAAAGCCACTGGCCATCGGGGCCGCACCAGCTCAGATTGGCCATGCCGCCAATATTCTGCCAGGCGATGGCCTGGTCATGGGCCATCAGAGGGCTGAGAATGTTTTGCTCCAAAAAAGGCACCAGCGGGGCGCCGTGGCCACCGACGGCCAGATCGGCCTGCCGGAAGTTGCTGATGGTGGTAATGCCCGTCAGCTGCGCCAGCCAGCTGCCGTCACCCAGCTGCAGGCTGGCGCCGGTTTGCTGGGCCGTGGGGGCATCATGCCAGAGGGTCTGGCCATGGGAGCCGATCAGATCGACATCAGTGGGCAACAGGGTCTGGTCGGCCAGAAACTGCTGCACACAGTCTGCCATCCACTGGGCCAGGTTCACATTCAGCCGGCAGAGCCCGTCCACCGTACTGCTTTCAGGGTTCAGCTGCTGATGCAGCGCTGCTTTGAGTTCTGCCGGCATGGCGAAGCTGGCAAAGGCCTCTGGCTGCAGATGCATGTCATGGCCGTTGCCAATCTGGCACAGGGCGCAGTCGAGGCCGTCAAGGGAGGTGCCTGACATCAGGCCCAGCACACGCAAAGGGCGCTTCATTTAAAACACCACCGCTTCAGAAGTCTGCTCTTCAAGCTCGGCCTGGCATTTGCGCAGAATGTTTTCGGCCAGCTGGTAGCGGTAGTCGGCAGAGGCCCGCACGTCAGAGATGGGCGTGATTTCTTCGCGGGCCAGTTTGCCGGCGGCAGCAAAACTGGCGACGTCAAGCGGGCAGCCGATCAGACTGGCTTCTGTGCGCGGCAGGCGCATGACCACTGGCCCGACGCCACCGTAGGCAATGGCGGCCCCGGTAATCTGGCGCTGGGTGTCGAGCTGCAGGCGAATGGCGGCGGTAAAGGTCGAAATATCCAGATCTTTGCGGTTGGAAACCTTATACAGCCGCAGGATCTCGTCTTTGGGCAGCATCGGAATATACACCCGGCTGATCAGCTCGTCTGGCCGCATATCCAGCTGTTTATAGCCCGTATAAAAGCGATTGATATTCACACGGCGCGTGCCCTGGGTGCTGTAAAGTTCAATTTCAGCCTCGGCCACAAACAAAAAGGGCAGGGTGTCGGCAATGGGGGAGGCGTTGGCAATATTGCCCACCAGCGTGCCCTTGTTTTTGATCTGGGGTGAGGCAAAAATGCGCATCAGGCGGGCGAATTCGGGAATCCGGCTGCGGCAGAAGTTTTCCAGCTGGCTGAGCGAGACCCTGGCTCCGACCACAATCTGGCCGTTTTCTTCACGCAGGCTGTGGGCTTCTGGAATCCGGCTGAGATTGGTGATCACAACCGGATCGCTTTTTTCTTTGTTGATCAGCACGCCCATATCGGTGGCTGACGAAAAAATGCGGGATTCCGGGCGGCGCACGCGAAATTCTGCCGCATCGCGCAGATTATTGGGCGCATAAAACAGGCGTTCGCGGGTCTGGATCTGTACGCTGTGGCTGGCATGGGCCTGCAGATCAGACAGCATCTCAGGCGTATCATAGCGCTGCTGCAGCGGCGTAAAAGCCTTCAGATCAATGCTTTCGCCTGCGTTCAAAATCGGTGCATAGCCCGTACAGCGGCAGAGATTGCCCGTCAGGGCATTGCGCAGACGCTGGGTTTCGAGCTGTTCCACCGGGCGCTCCGACTGGTAAGCACAGTGATTGGCGTGATCGCTCATGGCACAGATAAAGCCCGGTGTGCAAAAACCGCACTGGGCGCCGTGATGATCTATCATGGCCTGCTGCACTGGGTTGAGGCTGCCGTTGTCCTGCAGGCCTTCCACGGTCACAATATGGGTGCAGTCCATCAGATGCATGAAGGTAATGCAGGCATTGATGCCTTCATAATGGAGGTCTTCACGACCGTCGCGCAGGCTGCCGCGAATAATGGTGCAGGCCCCGCAGTCGCCTTCGGCGCAGACCACCTTTGTGCCCGTCAGGCCCCGCGTATAGCGCAGGTAATCGCTCAGCGAAAAAAAAGCCTCTTCGCCCCGAATTTCGTGCCTTTGGCCATTGATATATACCAGCAGGTAATCGCGCATCATGTCTGCTATCTCGCCTTCTGAAATCTCTGTGGACCCATTATACCATCTGTTAAGCCGCTGCGGGCGCTGGTCAAAGCCGCTGTGCTGGCTGAATCTGGCCGTTCTGGTGCAGGTTCAGGCCCGTGACCTGCCCCCGCGCGTTGCGCACAAAGGCCAGCTGGGCATCCACAATGCGATAGGCAAAGCGGTCAGCTGTGGCGGTCGGAAAGACGCGCACGGCTTGCTGACCGGTGATTTCAACCACCAGATAACCGGCTGCCTGGCTGATATGAAAGTGCACTTCGGGTGTCAGGGCATAGCGTCCGGTATACGTGGCCAGCACGGCTTCCGGCAGGCGCTGGTCAACCGGCTGGCGCGGGGGCTGATCAGGCATCATCAGACCCACCGCCAGATCCTGAATCGCGTCGGTGCCACTGCTGAGCACGGCCACGGCCTTGCCGGCTTCAAGATCCACTATGGCATGGCTTAAATAGCCGCCGGTCATGCCGTTATGCCAGTGCAGGGTTTTAGACTGCGCTTTTTGCAGATGCCAGCCCCAGGCCATGCCGCTCTGGCCAGCCTGTTTCAGGGCGGGCAGGTCTGTGGCGCTTTGCAACGCTTGCTGGCTGCGCCGGATGGCAGCGCCCAGTTCACCGGGCGGGGGGCTGAGCTGGGCGCTTAAAAAGGCCGCAATATCTGTGGCCGAAGCACGCAGCCCGCCGGCTGCCGCGGCAGCGTCGCTAAAATCCCAGTTTTTGACCGGTACGCCTTCAAAATGGCCTGTGGCCAGGGGGGCTGTGTTTTCAAACGTGCTGTGGCGCATGTTGAGTGGTTGCAGCAGATCGCGCTGCAGCAGGGCTTTAAAGCCGCTGGCCTGACCTTTTTCGGCCAGGAGCGCGCCCAGCAGGCCGTAACCCAGATTGGAATAAGCGTAGTCACGGGCCTGAGGCTGGGCCCGGCTCAGAAAAGCCTGCAAATGCTCCAGGCCGTAATCGGCATAGGGGTTGCTCGGGTCAGCAGGCTGAAAATTATCGGGCAGGCGGGGCAGGCCTGAGCTGTGGGTGATCAGACTTTGCAGCGGCAGGGGTTTTAAGGCTGGATTTAAAGCGGGCCAGGCAGCCGGCCAGGTCTCTCCCAGGCTGGCTGCAGCGTCAAGCTGGTCCCGCTCGGCCAGCAGAGCGGCCTGCAGGGCCGTCAGCACCTTGGTCAGACTGCCAATTTCAAAACGGGTACTGGCGGTGATGGCAGGGGCATCTGCCTGCAGTGAAAGCCTGCCAAATGTGGCGATGCTGGCCGGCTGGCCGCGTTCCACGCAGATCAGCGCCAGGCCAGGGTTAAGGGCATAGTCGCTGCGCTTTTGGGCCGCTGCCCGGACCGCCTCTGGGATCTCACAGGCTCTGGCTGCCAGCCCCTGACTGCTCCAGACGGCCAGCAGGCTGATGGCCAGTCCCAGGTATCGGCTTGTGTGCCGGGTCCATTTTTTATGCGTGGTTTTCATCTGTGCAGCCCCCAAAAAAACATTGAAAAATGATTGGGTTCATTATACGATAGGTGCATCTATTGGCATTGTCAGCAAAGGACGTTTGTATGCTTGTGACCGATCAGCAGGGCAATTACCATGCCCGTTTGCGCGAGAATGAAATTTTTTTTGCCGTCTTTGAACCTGATGGCTGTATTCTGAGCGAAAGCAACCAGACCCAGAAAATTTCCTACAGCCATTTGCGCCAGATTTCGGCCGAGGCCATCAGTGGCCAGCTGGAGCAGACCCGGCCTTCGCCCCACCGGGAGCGGATCACAGCGCTGCTCAGTGATCTGGGCATTCAGCAGGGCAGCTGTGTGGATATTGGGGCCTATGACGGGCTGAATTACTCCAATACCCACTTTTTGTTTGAGCAGGGCTGGCAGGGCCTGATGCTGGAGTGTGGCCCCCACCGTTTTGCGCTGCTGGCCAGTCATTACCGTGCCCTGCCAGCTGCCCAGCTCAGCCGGGCCAAAGTCACTCCTGAAAATATTGTTCCCTTGCTGAATGCCCACCAGATTCCGGCGGAATTTGATCTGCTGAGCCTGGATATCGACAGCTACGATTATTTTGTGCTGGCCGCCCTGCTAAAGCACTACCGGCCCACGGTGATCCTGACGGAAATCAATGAGGTGATTCCGCCCCCGGTCAAATTTGCCGTTCAATACGATCCGGCCTTTGAACTGCAGATTCAGACCCGCTTTTATGGCCAGAGTCTGGCCATGCTGGCTGAACTCTGTCAGCAGCACGGCTACACGATGATCGACATGTATTATATGGACGTGGTTTTGCTCGATAACCGTTACCTTGAAGGGGAGGCCCGGGATCTGGCCACCCTCTACCGCGAAGGTCTGCTGGATCGGCCCCGTCCGGCCTATTACCGTGACTATCCTTTTGATGTGGAGGCCCTGTTACAGGCCGATCCTCAAACGGCCTGTCAGCTGATTCAAGCCGGCTTTGCTCCCTTTAAAGGCCGTTTTATCTGCGAGGTCTGAGTGTTTTTATTCAGCTAAAAGACTGAGATAATCAGGCATCAAAGCACGATGTGAGCCTGTCATGGGCTCAAAATAAGCCTTGAGGCGCTGAAGCCAAGATAGTTTAACACCGCCACCACTGCCGGGAGTGTCAAGTCTTTGGTGTAAACCATCCGAGAGCCTCATAAATGCTTGTTGATCCGCTCGTCAAAATGAATAACAAGTTGGGAGATAATGAGTCCTCAGTTTTGCACCTTCATCTTCCATTTTTCCTCCATTTGTATCCCTTCAGGTGGGTGATTTAGCGCAGCCCTTCAGAAACCAGCGAAGGCATAGTGCCCACGCCAAGATGCGCCTCAATACTCTGCTTCATAAACGCGAGGACAGAGCGGTTTTGCTGTCGGCATGAGCGCACCACGCTAAAAAGCCGTTCGATTAGCCGACTGCCTTGCTCCGACTGCGTTCCATAGCAAACTTTACGCAAGACCACCAGGGGACGTATGGCTCTTTCAGCCCTGTTGTTAGAAGGCTCGATTTCTTTTCTTTCAAAAGTCCATAACGCTGACTCCACCTTCAATAAGGCCCTGCAGGTGGAGGCTGTCTGGGCTCGCGCAGATTTTTGCCCTTTTTCGGTCGCATAATTGGCGCCCTGTTTCAAAAGCAGGTGAACCTGGCGGCGCAGCCCACGCATATATTGCTTGAATGTGCAGCGTTGAATTTCGCCCGCCTGATAGCGCCGCCAATCCCAGAACACCTGATAGCCATGTTCCATCAGTGCTTCGCCGATTTCAGC